>NZ_LIQY01000352.1 GCF_001418495.1 Streptomyces pathocidini
GGCGGTCACACGGTCGGCGTTCGCCGGTTCGGCCAGCCAGGCGCCCAGGCGTCTGCTGACGCCGACCGCGCGCAGCCGCTGCCGTACGACGTCCGAGGACAGGAAGTTCTCACCGACGAAATCGCCCAAGGTGCGGCCCAGGGTGTCCTTCTTGGTTGGAATGATCGCGGTGTGCGGGATGGGCAGGCCCATGGGGCGGCGGAAGAGCGCGGTCACCGCGAACCAGTCGGCCAGCGCGCCGACCATGCCCGCCTCCGCCGCCGCCGCGACATAGCCGGGCCAGCCCTCCGCCCCCGCGTTCTGCCGCCACTTGGCAAACGCGTAGACCAGCGCGACCGCCAGCAGCATTCCGGTCGCGATGGCCTTCATACGGCGCACGCCGCGGCGCCGTTCCTCGTCCGCTGGATTGAAGGCGAACGCACCCCGTGGGGCGGCGGATGAGGCGGCTCCCGGGTGGGCATCCTCCAACCGACCCGGTTCGCCGGGTTCTCCGGCTTGATCCGTCTTCATCCGATCCATCCGTTCCGTTCGCTCCCGCCGTTCCATTCGCTCCGGCCGCCGATTCACCCACCGCCGTCTGTGAGCTGCTACCTGAACTACTCCTGGAACGAACGATTGGTTCCCGACGTCCGTACAGAGCGGGTGGTCCCGGCCCCTGACCGGACACTCACCCCGCTTATGGGATCATGATGGGTCGAACCGGGCGCCACCGCAGTCGCCGTCGACCCGTTGTCATCGTTGACACACCCGTGGTCACAGTCGAACCCGTGGTCACACCTGCCGAACGGAGCTATACGCTCCCCTGTCCGAGGAGACTCGCCGAGCATGACCAAGCGCCATGGTTATGCCCTGCTCGCCGCGCTCGCGGCGGTGGTGGTGGTCATCTCCACCGCGATATACCTCGGGGTCGGCGGCAGCGGCGGCGAGAGCCTGAACCAAGCCACCGCCCGCAAACCCCGAAGCGCGGCCCCCGCCTCCGCAGGCATCTGGGTCGGCACCTGGGCGGCCTCGCCCGCGTCCGCCGAACCCAACACCCCCAACGGCTATGCCGGCATGTCGATCCGGAACGTCATCCACACCAGCGTCGGCGGCAACGGTGCCCGCGTCGAGCTGTCGAATCTGTACGGCAATCAGCCGCTGACGATCACCCACGCCTCGATCGCGGTCGCCACCGCGCCCAGCGACCCGACCGCAGCGGCGGGCAGCATGCGCCGGCTGACCTTCGGCGGCGACACGGGCGTGACGATCCCGGTCGGCGAGTCCGTCACCAGCGACCCGGCCAGGCTGGACGTCCCCCCGGCCGCGGACCTGCTGGTCACCACGTACTCCCCCACCCCGTCAGGCCCGGTCACCTACCACCCGCACGCCCGCCAGACCTCCTTCCTCGCGCGCGGCGACCGGGCGGAGGACACGGCGGGTACGGCGTACACCGAGCAGACCCCGTCCTGGCGCTATCTCACCGCCGTGGACGTGCTGACGACCGAGGCGCGCGGCTCGGTCGTCCTCCTCGGCGACTCGATCACCGACGGCATCACCTCGACCGCCGGGGGCAACCGCCGCTTCCCCGACTTCCTGGCCGAACGGCTGCGCAGCGAGCCCGGAGCGCCCCGGTACGGCGTGCTCAACCAGGGCATCAGCGGCAATCGCGTGCTCAGCGACGGCCGCCGGTTCCCACCCGACAACCCCAGCGCGCTGAACCGGCTCACCCGTGACGTGCTGTCCGCCTCGGGTGTGCGCGCGGTTGTCGTCGAGCTCGGTGTGAACGACATTCTCCGCACTCCGCACGTGACCGACCCGAGGCAGATCACCGACGGGCTGCGCAGCCTCGTCCGGCAGGCCCATGCGCGAGGGCTGCGGGTCACCGGCGGGACGCTGATGCCCTTCGGCGGGCACCGCGGCTTCACACCCCAGCTGAACGCCGTGCGGGAGCAGGTCAACGCGGAGATCCGGGCGGGGCGGGTGTTCGACGAGGTCGTGGACTTCGACCAGGCGCTGCGGGATCCGGTGGACCCGCAGCGACTCGATCCCCGCTACGACTCGGGCGACCATCTGCACCCGAGCGACGAGGGCTATCGGGCGATGGCGGCGGCGCTGAACCTGTCGCACCTGCGGGGATCGGCGTCGGCACGGCTCTGACCTGTGGAGGAGCCAGCTCGGAGGACCCGGGAAAGCGGGGATCGGGCGGGTGGAAACCTGGCGGGCGTGAAATCCGCCGGGCGGGATCGGGAACCCGGCATCGGCGGGCGGTGTATCAGAGGCAGAACCGCAGCAAGCCACGGGGGAGTGATCCAGATGCCCGAGATCTGTATGCCCGAGTTCCGTACCTCAGCTACCGAGTTGTCAGCCGCCGAGCTCCTTGCTCTGCTCGCGCTCGGCTTTCAACCGCCGCCGCTCCGCCCTGGTCGGCTTCCGCTCCACGCCGACCCCGCCCCAGAAGGCGAGGCCGGTGACGACCACGCGGGGCGCGCCGGGCTCCGGGGGTCCCGAGGCAGTGATGTGGTCGAAGCCGCCCATGATGCCAATGCCGCGTACGTCGACCTCGACTCCCGGCGGCACGACGACGTCGATTCCGCCCATGATCGCGAAGCACCGGATCACGACTTCCCGGTCCTCGAAGCGGGCCTCGCGCAGGTCGATCTCGCCTCCGCCCCAGAAGGCGAACGAGGTGAAGCGGCGCGCCACCGTCCAATGCCCCTTGCGCTGGAAACCGCTCATGATCGCGACTCCGACCGACGAGCTGCTGCCCGTGGAGCCGATGCGCTCGGCCCACCCCCGCAAGGCCTCCTGGTCCCGTACGGCCGCGGTGCGGGGGGAGTCCGCCGCGGGCAGGTCCCGGGTCAACGGCTCCAGCTCCGCGTATGTACGAGCCCGGTACGCGGCGCCCAGCCGCTCGTCGAATTCGGCCATGTCCAGACGGCCTTCGGCGAGGGCGTCACGCAGGACCTCGGCGACCCGGTCGCGGTCGGCATCGGAGGCCCGCAGCTCCGGCAGGTCGGGGCGCTCAGGGCGTTCGCTGCTCATGGCAGCAGCCTATGCGGGCCGGGGCGTTCCTCCCAGGGGGTGGGGCGGCGGGCCCAGCCTCCGGGCGGCGGTCGTCCACAGCACCGGAACGGTGGGCGCCCGCACCGCCGGAACGACCACTCGCGAACCGTCCCCGCCGCACGGGCCACCCCGGCCCGCGCCAAAGGGAGCGAGCCCCGCCAAGGGCGCGGCCCCGCTGCCATCGGTTATTCACGCGATGGGGTGGTTTGACGGGGCCGATCGGCCCGTCCCGGGGCGGTCCCGGGAGCGCGGCGCCCGATTCGTGCAGGTCGGATGCGACAGTTCCACACGGGTCTTACGAACGTGGCCGAGGAGTCCCAACCCACATGATCAGCGATCCGCAGGTGCAGACCGACCGAAGTGACGACTCCCCCGCACAACCCCAGGGTGCCGGGCGTCCGACCAGGCCCAGGCGGTCGGCGCTGCGCCGACTCGTACCCACCTGGCGCGTCGCACTGGGCGGGTTCCTGCTCCTTCTGCTGCTCCTCACCGGCGGCCTGATCGCGGGCTACATGCTGGTGCACATCCCGCCCGCCAACGCGGCGGCGGTCAAGCAGTCCAATGTGTACCTGTACGCGGACGGTTCCCCGCTGGCCCGGGACGGCGAGGTCAACCGCGAGAACGTGCCGCTCGCCCAGGTCCCCAGATCGGTGCAGCAAGCGGTGCTCTCGGCGGAGGACCGCGACTTCTACACCGAGCCCGCCATCGACGTGATGGCCATGATCCGCGGCGCCTGGAACACCGTCACCGGCAAGGGCAAGCAGTCCGGATCCACGATCACCCAGCAGTACGTCAAGAACTACTACCTGGCGCAGGAGCAGACGGTCACCCGCAAGGTGAAGGAGTTCTTCATCGCGATCAAGCTCGACCGCGAGAAGTCCAAGGAGCACATCCTCACCGGCTATCTGAACACCAGTTACTTCGGGCGCAACGCCTACGGCATCCAGGCCGCCGCCCAGGCGTACTACGGCAAGGCCGCCGATCGGCTCACCACCGCGGAGGGTGCCTACCTGGCCGCGCTGCTCAACGCCCCCAGCGCGTACGACGTCGAAACCCACCCGGAGAACAGGGCCAGGGCGGAGGCGCGTTGGAACTATGTCCTGGACGGCATGGTCAAGGAGGACTGGCTCGCCCAGTCCGAGCGCGCCGGGATGGTGTTCCCCAAGCCCGGCAAGACCAAGGTGCCCCCGGGGATGTCGGGGCAGCGCGGCTATCTCGTCGAGGCCATCAACAGCTACCTCGTCGGCAACGCCGTCATCGACGAGGACACCCTCCAGGCGGGCGGTTACCGCATCACCACCACGCTGCAGAAGCGGAAGCAGAACGCCCTGCGCGAGGCGGTCACGGACCAGTTGATGGACGGGCTGAGCGACTCACGGCCCGTCGACCGCTACGTCAGGGCGGGCGGCGCCTCGATCGATCCGCGGACCGGCAAGGTCGTCGCCATGTTCGGCGGTGTCGACTACACGAAGCAGTTCGTCAACAACGCCACCCGGCGTGACTACCAGGTCGGTTCCACGTTCAAGCCGTTCGTGTTCGCCTCGGCGGTCCAGAACGGCTCGACCACTCTGGACGGCCGCAGGATCACCCCGAGCACCACCTACGACGGCAGCAACAGGCGTCAGGTGCAGAGCAGAAACGGTCCCACCGGCTACCGCCCGGCCAACGAGGACGACGTCGACTACGGGCAGATCACCGTCGCCGAGGCCACCGACAAGTCCGTCAACGCCGTGTATGCGCAGATGGGCGAGGACGTCGGTCCCGACAACGTGAAGAAGACCGCGGTCGGCCTGGGCATCCCCAAGGACGCCCCGGGTCTCGCCGAGGCTCAGCAGTCCGTCGGCCTCGGCGTGGTCAACGCCAGCGTCCTGGACATGACCAAGGCGTACGCGACCCTGGCCAACCACGGAAGGCACGGCAAGTACACCCTGGTCGAGGAGATCACCAGGGGCGGCGAGCGGGTGTCGCTGCATGGGACGCCGGGCGGCGGCCAGGCCATCACGCGCGAGGCCGCCGACACCACGACCTCGATCCTGCAGAGCGTGGTCCAGAAGGGCACCGGCACGGCGGCCCAGATCGGCCGCCCGGCCGCAGGCAAGACCGGTACAGCGGAGAACGACAAGGCCGCCTGGTTCGCCGGCTACACGCCCGACCTCGCGACCGTGGTGGCCGTCATGGGCCAGGACCCGGAGAACGGGGAGCAGAAGCCGCTCTACGGGGCGGGCGGGCTCGGCCGCGTCAACGGCGGCGACTATCCGGCGCAGATCTGGAGCCAGTACATGGCCGAGGCGCTGGTGAACACACCAGCCTCGTCCTTCGATCTCCGCATGCAGAGTGGGGCCTCCATGCCGGACCTGTCGTCCGGCTCCCCGTCCGAGTCGTCCTCCGAGTCCGGCGGCGCCTCGCCCCCGGACAACCCCTCGGGCTCCGCCCCGGCCGAGGAGGAAGAGGAGATCACGAGCTCGGACAACCCCAAGCCGCCCACGGACTCACCGAGTTCACCGGCGAGCGGTCCGAGCTCCCCGGCCACCCCACGGGAAGACGACGACTTCTTCCCCGACTTCTAGCGGAATCCCAGCGGAATCCGGGGCCGTCGGCGGAGTGCGGAACCGCCGGCGGCTCCGAGGCGTTCCACAAGTACCGCCTCCGCGCTACAGGTACAGCCCCGTCGAGTCCTCCGAGCCCTCCAGCCGCTCCGCCGCCACCGCGTGCAGATCCCGCTCCCGCATCAGCACGTACGCCACCCCGCGCACCTCGACCTCGGCCCGGTCCTCCGGGTCGTACAGCACCCGGTCCCCCGGCTCCACGGTCCGCACGTTCTGCCCGACCGCGACGACCTCCGCCCAGGCGAGTCGGCGGCCGACCGCCGCGGTCGCCGGGATGACGATGCCGCCGCTGGACCGGCGCTCGCCCTCGGGGATGTCGGTGCGGACCAGCACCCGGTCGTGCAGCATCCGGATGGGCAGCTTGTCGTGGGAAGGGTTCTCGCTCACGGCCCAGACGGTACCTGCCCACGCCTCACAGGGCACGGGCAGGTGGATTCCGCCCCCCCGGTCGGGTCTCAGCGGACGGGTACGGCGGGCGTCAGCGACCGCGCCTGCGGGTGGAGGCCGCCAGCAGGCCGACGACCGCGACCGCGGCCAACGCCACCGGAACGATCCGCTCCAGCCGGGGCGAGCCGTCCTCGGAGACGAACTTGCCGCGCACTCCGGACACGGCGCGGTTCGCCGCCACGTACGCCCGGCCCGCCGTGCGGTCCACGGCCGAGGCCGCTCTCGCCTTCGCGTCGCCCACGATCGTCTTGGGGTGCACCCGCACCGCGATCTCGTCGAGCTTGGTCGCGAGCTCCTCGCGCCTGCGGACAATGTCCGCCTCGATCTGCGCCGGGGTCCTGGCTTCCGACACCGCGCTGCCTCCGTTGTGTTGTGCCATACGTGGCAACAGTCTGTCAGCTCGGCCGGGGCCGCGCCCCATGGCACCCCCGTCACCGCGGCTAATCTCTGGGGTAGTTCCACGATCCGACGAGGAGAGCCAGAGCCATGAGCGAGCGACTGCAGACCGGCGACACCGCCCCCGCGTTCACCCTGCCCGATGCCGACGGCAACGAGATCTCGCTCGCCGACCACGCGGGCCGCAAAGTCATCGTCTACTTCTACCCGGCCGCCCTCACCCCGGGCTGCACCAAGCAGGCCTGCGACTTCACCGACAACCTGGAATTGCTGACCGGCGCCGGATACGACGTCATCGGCGTCTCGCCCGACAAGCCCGAGAAGCTCGCGAAGTTCCGCGACAAGGAGGACCTCAAGGTCACGCTGGTCGGCGACCCGTCCAAGGAGACGCTCAGCGCGTACGGCGCCTTCGGCGAGAAGAAGCTCTACGGCAAGACCGTCACGGGCGTCATCCGCTCCACCGTCATCGTCGACGAGCAGGGCAAGGTCGAGCGGGCCCTCTACAACGTGAAGGCCACCGGACACGTCGCCAAGCTGATCAAGGATCTCGGCATCTGAGACCAGGAGGAGGCCGCGGCGCTGGTCGCGGCGCAGGACGACAGGCAGGTGCCGGAACCCGGGTTCCGACCGGGGTCCCTGCGGGCTCTCCGGTTTGAGTAGGATTCCGGTGCGCGCGAGTGCCGGAATTGGTAGACGGGACGGCTTTAGGTGCCGGTGTCTTCGGACGTGGGGGTTCGAGTCCCCCCTCGCGCACCCAGCAGGTCCCGGATCACGGGCACCAGTGCCCGGAACGCCTTCCCGCGATGGCTGATCGCGTTCTTCTCCTCGGGTGTCAGCTGCGCGCAGGTCCGTGACTCGCCCTCCGGCTGGAGGATCGGGTCGTAGCCGAAACCGCCGGTGCCCGCGGGGGCGTGGCGGAGGGTTCCGGGGAGCCGGCCCTCGACGACGCGTTCGGTGCCGTCGGGGAGGGCGAGGGCGGCCGCGCAGGCGAAGTGGGCTCCGCGGTGCGGGTCGGTGATGTCGGCGAGTTGGGCCAGGAGCAGGTCGAGGTTGGCCTTGTCGTCGCCGTGCCGGCCGGCCCAGCGGGCGGAGAAGATGCCAGGGACGCCGCCGAGCACGTCCACACACAGGCCCGAGTCATCGGCGATGGCCGGGAGGCCGGTGGCCCGGGCGAGGGCGTGCGCCTTGAGGAGGGCGTTCTCGGCGAAGGTGACCCCGGTCTCCGGGACGTCCGGAACCTCGGGGTACTCCTCGGCGCCGACGAGTTCGACGGACAGGCCCGCGCCCTTGAGGATGGCGCGCAATTCGGACACCTTGTTGGCGTTGCGGGTGGCGAGGATCAGACGCTGCATGCGGCGATTATCCAGGAGGCTTCCGGCCCCGGGGCCGCCCGCCCGGAGGGAGCCCCGGCCGGGAAGCTGCTCCGGCCGGGAGTCGTACGGGAGTCCGCGGGCCTTATTCCGGCGAGCAGGTCTTGGTCACCTCCGCCGCGGCGTCCGTGATCGGCGTGATGTCCGGGCTCTTGCCCTGCTCGATGGCGTTGCGGGCGCTGTCGACGCCCTTGCCCATGTCGTCAACGGCCTTGCCGAGATCCCCGTTGTCGGTCTGGTCGCCCAGCTTGTCGAGGTTCTTGTCGATCCGGTCGAGCGCCTGCTGGGCCTCGAGCGGGTTGTCGGCGGCGTCGGAGGCGGCCTGCTGGAGGTCGGCGACGCTGCTGGAGATCGCGGAGGCCGTACGGGCGCAGTCCAGCGCCGTGTCGACGGCGCCGCACGCGCTCAGCACGGGCACGGCGAGGACGACGGCGGTCGCGGCCGCGATGGCGGTGTAGTGACGTCGGAGGCGCGGGGCCATGGTGTGGGTCCCTCCTGGAAGTTGTGGACACGCGGTGCGGGGCAGGGCATACGGCTGCGCGTGCGCCCGCACCCACCTGGACGTTCGGAAACTCGGCGGAGTTCCTGGCTCCGCATCCGGCCGACTTTCGGCCGTTTCGGCCGTTTCGCCCGCTACAGCGGCTTGGCCAAGGCCTCGCGCTGGATCGAGTCGAGTCGGGTGCAGCCGGCCACCGCCAGGTCGAGGAGAGCGTTGAGCTCCTCACGGGCGAACGGCACGCCCTCCGCGGTGCCCTGGACCTCGACGAAGCGGCCGTCGCCGGTACAGACGACGTTCATGTCGGTCTCGGCGCGCACGTCCTCCTCGTAGCAGAGGTCGAGGAGCGGCACACCGTCGACGATGCCGACGCTGACGGCCGAGACGGTGCCGGTGAGCGGCTTGCGGCCGTGCTTGATCAGCTTCTTGGACTGGGCCCAGGCGACCGCGTCGGCCAGCGCCACGTAGGCGCCGGTGATCGCGGCCGTACGCGTGCCGCCGTCGGCCTGGAGGACGTCGCAGTCCAGGACGACGGTGTTCTCGCCGAGCGCCTTGAAGTCGATGACGGCGCGCAGAGAGCGGCCGATGAGCCGGGAGATCTCGTGGGTGCGGCCGCCGATCTTGCCCTTGACAGACTCGCGGTCGCCGCGGGTGTTGGTGGAGCGGGGCAGCATCGCGTATTCGGCGGTGACCCAGCCCTCGCCGCTGCCCTTGCGCCAGCGCGGCACACCTTCGGTGACGCTGGCGGTGCACAGGACCTTGGTGTCGCCGAAGGAGACGAGCACCGAGCCCTCGGCGTGCTTGCTCCATCCGCGCTCGATGGTGACGGGGCGCAGCTGGTCGGGGGTCCGACCGTCGATACGAGACATGGGGACGACCCTATCGGCTGCGCCGAGGGCCCCGTTCCGATGCGGGGGCGCAGGCGGAACGGGGCCCTCGGGCGCGTGAGTTCAGGCCGGTTTCGGTCGATCTCGGGCAGCTGAGCCGCTCACATCATGTCTTCGATGTCGGCGGCGACCGGGTCGGCGTCGGTGCCGATGACGACCTGGATCGCGGTGCCCATCTTGACGACGCCGTGCGCGCCCGCGGCCTTGAGCGCGGCCTCGTCGACGAGGGAGGCGTCCTCGACCTCGGTGCGGAGCCGGGTAATGCAGCCCTCGACCTCGACGATGTTCTCGATTCCGCCGAGCCCGGCGACGATCTTCTCAGCCTTGGTGGCCATGTCCCACTCCTGCGTGTTTCGGGGCTTCGGCGCGATCGCCGACAGATATAAAACGGTAATGCACGATTGGACCCCTTTCGCGGGCATGCGTCCGCCATCTGGCGAAGGATGACGACACGGATTCCCGTGTCCGCGGCGCGGGGTCCGAACCGCGGTTCGCAACTGGTCTACACCAATTGTGGCGTCGCGGCCAAACCGCAGCCCCGGGGAGGAAGCCGATGAGTTCCGACGCCGCACCGGCCGCCCGGCAGCCGCCGGCGAAGAAGTGGACGTCGAGCCTCTTCCAGAGCCTGCAGAAGATGGGCCGCTCCCTCCAACTCCCCATCGCGGTACTGCCCGCGGCGGGTCTGCTCGTCAGCCTCGGCAACCTCTTCTCGGCGTATCTTCACGGCGACTTCTGGACCAAGACGGCCACCGTCCTCACCAAGGGTGGCACGGCCATCCTCGACGGCGCCTTCGGGCTGCCGCTGCTGTTCGCGATCGGCGTCGCCATCGGCTTCGCACGGAAGGCGGACGGCTCGACGGCGCTGGCGGCCGTGGCCGGATTCCTCGTCTACCACGGCGTGCTGTCGGCCTTCCCGATCGGCGGCTCGATCGACAAGGCCCACCCCGAGGGCGTGCCGCAGAACCCGGGAGTCCTGGGCGGCATCCTCATCGGGTTGCTGACCGCGGTCATCTGGCAGCGCTACCACCGTACGAAGCTGGTGGACTGGCTCGGCTTCTTCAACGGCCGGCGGCTCGTACCGATCATCATGGCCTTCGTCTGCTGCGTCCTGGGGGTGGCCTTCGGCCTGCTCTGGCAACCGGTCGGGGACGCGCTGACCGCGTTCAGCAGGCAGCTGATCGACCTGGGGGCGTGGGGCGCGGGGATCTTCGGAGTCGCGAACCGGCTGCTGATCCCGGTCGGCATGCACCAGTTCCTGAACACCTTCTTCTGGTTCCAGGCGGGCAACTACACCACCCCGGACGGACAGACGGTCCAGGGCGACCTGACGCGGTTCTTCGCGGAGGACCCGAATGCGGGGCAGTTCATGTCGGGCTTCTTCCCGATCATGATGTTCGGCCTGCCCGCGGCGGCGCTCGCCATCGCGCACGCCGCGCGACCGCAGCACCGCAAGGCCGTGCTCGGGATGATGATCTCGGTCGCGCTGACCTCGTTCGTCACCGGCGTGACCGAGCCGCTGGAGTTCTCCTTCCTCTTCGCGGCGCCCGTGCTGTACGGGATCCACGCCCTGCTGACCGGCGCCTCGATGGCGATCACCTGGGCTCTCGGCGTACACGCGGGCTTCAGTTTCTCCGCCGGACTGATCGACTACATCGTCAACTGGCACCTGGACACCAAACCGTGGCTGATCATCCCGATCGGGCTGTGCTTCGCGGTGGTGTACTACGTGGTCTTCCGCGTCGTGATCGGCGTGTTCAACCTGCCAACTCCGGGCAGGGAAGCGGAAGATGTGGAGCGTGAGGTCGAGAGGGGCGTCACGGAGTAGTCCGGATCACTGCTTGTGGGGCCGGGCTTCCGCGGGCTTCGGGGCCGGGGCTGCGCGGCTTCTGGGGCCGAGGCTCCGCGGCTCCCAAGGCTGAGGTTCTGCGGCTTCCGGGGCAGGCGTTTCCGGGGCGCGCGGCACGCAATGTGCGCATGCCCGGACACCTGTGACCGAAACCGCAGGAATGACTGATTCCTTATTCAGCCCTCACCGTGCTACAACAGGTCTACACCACTGAGTGGTGTAGACCACGTGGCCCAGGCCACGGAGACGCCGCCGTCTCCCCCCATTCTCTCTGTCCCCCGGCGGCGCCTTGCCCACTGGAGGAAGTTGATGTCCACGGTCAGTGCCGCCCCCGCGGCCCAGGCCCCCGGGAAGAAGAAGGGCTCCGGCGTGATGGCCGTGGCCCAGCGCCTCGGCCGCAGCCTCATGCTGCCGATCGCCGTTCTTCCCGCCGCCGCCCTGCTGATCCGCTTCGGCCAAGCCGACATGCTCGGCAGTCAGTCGCTGCCGGACTGGATCAACCGCATCGCGGAGTTCATGGCGAAGGGCGGTGCGGCGATCTTCGACAACCTGCCGCTGCTGTTCGCCGTCGGCATCGCGATCGGCTTCGCCAAGAAGTCGGACGGCTCGACCGCCCTCGCGGCCGTGGCGGGCTACCTGGTCTTCAAGGCCGTGCTCGGCACGTTCACCGACGGCAACCTGCCGAAGATCGAGGCGATCGTCGACCACAAGATGGTGATGGTGGACAAGCCGGTCGACGCCGGGGTGCTCGGCGGCGTCATCATGGGCATCGTCGTCGCCCTGCTCTACCAGCGCTTCTACCGCACCAAGCTGCCGGACTGGGCGGGCTTCTTCGGCGGCCGCCGCCTCGTCCCGATCCTGTCGGCCTTCGCCGGTCTGCTCCTCGGCATCGTCGTCGGCCTGATCTGGCCGGTTCTGGGCGCCGGCATCCACAACTTCGGTGAGTGGCTGGTCGGTTCGGGCGCGGTCGGCGCGGGCGTCTTCGGTGTCGCCAACCGCGCGCTGATCGCGGTCGGCATGCACCACCTGCTGAACTCCTTCCCCTGGTACCAGGCCGGCGAGTTCGACGGCAAGCACGGCGACATCGCCCGGTTCCTGGCCGGCGACCCAGCCGCCGGGCAGTTCATGACCGGCTTCTTCCCGATCATGATGTTCGCCCTCCCCGCGGCCGCCCTGGCCATCACGCACTGCGCCCGCCCCGAGCGCCGCAAGGTCGTCGGCGGCATGATGTTCTCCCTGGGCCTGACCGCCTTCGTCACGGGCATCACCGAGCCGATCGAGTTCACCTTCATGTTCATCGCGCCGGTGCTGTACGCGATCCACGCGGCGCTGACCGGTGTCTCGATGGCACTCACCTGGGCGCTGGGTATGCGGGACGGCTTCGGCTTCTCGGCCGGTGCCATCGACTACGTGCTGAACTTCGGCATCGCGTCCAAGCCGCTGGGCATCATCGTGGTCGGCCTCTGCTTCGCGGCGGTCTACTACGTGCTCTTCCGCTTCGCGATCGTCAAGTTCAACCTGCCGACGCCGGGCCGCGAGTCCGACGAGGAGCTGGCCGAGTTGCAGAAGGCCGAGGCCAAGTAGCACCTGGGCGGGCGCGGATTCCCGCGCTCCCCGCGAAGGCCCCCGGAACCATTGGTTCCGGGGGCCTTCGGCGTTGGCGCGGGCCTCGCTCGGCAGCGCGGATGGAACCTCGCGGCGGTGGGCGGTGTAAGAGAAGTACACAGCGCTCGGAGGCGGGCGCTCGCGGCGAGGGAGATGGCCATGGGGTGGTTGGTCGCGTGGTTCATGGCGTTGGCGCGGTGGTTCGCGGGGTCGGCGCGGTGGTTCGCGGTGGGGTCAGCGGCGGCGCACGAGGGGGAAGGGGAGGGTTTCGCGGATCGTGAGGCCGGTCAGGAACATCACCAGGCGGTCCACGCCGAGGCCGAGGCCGCCCGTCGGCGGCATGGCGTACTCGAGCGCTGTCAGGAAGTCCTCGTCCAGCTCCATCGCCTCCGGATCGCCGCCCGCGGCCAGCAGCGACTGGGCGGTGAGCCGGCGGCGCTGCTCGACGGGGTCGATCAGCTCGGAGTACGCGGTGCCGAGTTCGGTGCCGAAGGCGACCAGGTCCCAGCGCTCGGCGAGCCGCGGGTCCCCGCGGTGCTGGCGGGTCAGCGGGGAGACCTCAGTGGGGAAGTCTTTGTAGAAGGTGGGGAGTTCGGTGCGCTCCTCGACCAGCCGCTCGTACATCTCCAGGACCACATCCGCCCGGCTTTCGTCGGGGACGTACGGGACGCCGGTCCGGTCGCACAGCCGCAGCAGCGCCTCCAGCTCCGTGTCCGGTCCGATCTCTTCGCCGAGGGCCTCGGAAACGGCGCCGTAGACCGTCTTGACCGGCCAGGCACCGGAGATGTCGTGCTCGGTAACCCGCCCGTCCCCGTCCGTCTTGCGCACGACCGGGGTGCCGAGCGCGGCGGTGGCAGCGCCCTGGATGAGCTCACGCGTGAGGTCGAGCATCACGTCGTAGTCGGCGTAGGCCTGGTAGGCCTCCAGGGAGGTGAACTCCGGGTTGTGCTTGAAGGAGATGCCCTCGTTGCGGAAGTTGCGCCCCATCTCGAAGACCCGCTCGACGCCGCCGACGCACAGCCGCTTCAGATACAGCTCCGGTGCGATCCGCAGGTAGAGGTCCAGGTCGTAGGCGTTGATGTGGGTGGTGAACGGGCGGGCGTTGGCACCGCCGTGGACCTGCTGGAGCATCGGCGTCTCGACCTCCAGGAAGCCGCGGTCCAGCAGCCCCTGGCGCAGCGCCTGGACAGCCGCGGACCGGGCGCGGACGACCTCGCGCGCCTCCGGGCTGACCACGAGGTCCAGATAGCGCTGCCGGACCCTGGCCTCGGGATCGGCCAGGCCGCGCCGCTTCTCCGGCAGCGGGTGCAGGCACTTGGCGGCCAGCCGCCAAGAGGTGACGAACAGCGACAGCTCGCCGCGGTCGCTGGCCCCGATCTCGCCGGTCGCGGTGAGGTGGTCGCCGAGGTCGGTGTCGGCGCCGAAGCGGTCCAGCGCCTCTCGGCCCGTCTCGTCCTGGCTGAGGACGAGCTGGAGGTCTCCGGACCAGTCGCGGAGCACGGCGAACACGATCCCGCCCAGATCCCGGACGAGCATGATCCGTCCGATGACGGTGGCCTGCTCGCCGGTGCGGGCGCCGGGCGCGAGCGCGGGGTGCTCAGCGCGGATCCGCGCGGCGGTGTGTGTCCTGGTCCCGGCGTCCACCGGGTAGGGCTCGGCGCCGTCCGCTCGCAGCCGCTCCAGCTTCCGCCGCCGTACGCGTACTTGCTCGGGCAGGCCGGCCAGTTCGTCGACCGCCTCTCCATCGGTGCCCGAAGGCGGTCCGGCCAGGCCGAGTTCGGTGAGCGGGGGCAGGTGGTCGGTGCCGGCGGGGCGGGCGATGCCGCGTGCCCGCCGCCGGCCCCACAGGGCGTGCAGGCTCGGTACGGCGACGAAGCCCTCGGCGATGCCGGAGGCGAGGCTGATCCGGGCGAGCGAACCGGCGTCGCCATAGCAGAGGAAGCGGGGGTGCCACTCGGGCTGGTACTTGACGTTCGACCGGTAAAGGGCCTCCAGCTGCCACCACTTGGAGAAGAACAGCAGCAGTCTGCGCCAGGCACGCAACACGGGCCCCGCTCCGATCCTCGCGCCCTCCTCGAACGCGGCGCGGAAGACGGCGAAATTGAGGGAGATCCGGCGCACCCCGAGGCGCCCGGCCTGGCCGCACACCTCGGCGACCATGAACTCCATGACGCCGTTGGGCGCGCGCCGGTCCCTGCGCATCACGTCCAGCGAGATGCCGTCCCGGCCCCAGGGCACGAACGACAGCAGGGCGATCAGCCGGCCCTCCTCGTCGAAGGCCTCGACGAGGAGGCAGTCGCCGTCGGCCGGGTCGCCGAGCCTGCCCAGGGCCATCGAGAAGCCGCGCTCGGTCTCGGTGTCGCGCCAGGCGTCGGCCCGCTCGATGACGTCCTCCATCTCCTCCTCCGACAACGCGGAGTGGCGCCGTACGCGGGTGGTGGCGCCCAACCGCCGTACGCGCGTCACGGCCTGGCGGGTGACCCGCATATCGCGGCCCTCGAGGTTGAAGGTGGCCACGTTGAGGATGGCCTCGTCGCCGAGTTGGAGCGCGCTCAGGCCCGCCCGCGCGTAGGCCTTGGCGCCTTCCTCGCCCGCGCCCATCACAGCCGGGGCCCAGGCGTAGCGCTGGGCGAGGCGCAGCCACTCGGCGATCGCCGGGTCCCAGGCGCCGGGGTCGCCGACGGGGTCGCCGCTGGCCAGGCAGACCCCCGCCTCGACCCGATAGGTGACGGCGGCCTTGCCGCTGGGCGCGAAGACGACGGCCTTGTCCCGGCGGGTGGCGAAATAGCCCAGCGAGTCCTGTGCGCCGTAGGTGCCGAGGAGGGCCCGGATGCGGGGCTCCTCGTCGCCGTGCAGGGCGGCTTCCAGGCGCTGGGACCGGAAGAGTGTGGCGGCCGCGGTCAGCAGGGCGATGGCGCCGAACAGGCCCTGGAGGAAGAAGTGCCAGCGGGCGGGGCGGCCGTCGAATTGGCTGGAGGAGACGAGCCCGCCCAGGACGCGGTTGGCCGCCCACGGCAGCGACTGGCTCCGGGGCAGGTTGCCGGGGAAGGCGGCGACCAGCGCCCAGCCGAGGAGGATGGCCAGAGCCAGGCCGATGACGAGAACGAGCAGGGCCCGCCAGACCGCGCCGCGCCGGGTGTCCGCGTAGAACTCGCGGCGGGCGGCGAACAGCAGGACGAGCGCGGCCGCGCACACCACGAAGGAGGGGATGGAGTCCCAGTAGCCGGCGATCAGCAGCAGGAGGTCGGCCAGCAGCAGAAGGGCAAGGTACGCGATGACCAGCCGCCGGGCGATCTTCTTGCGGGCGGCGATGGCGGCGGCCAGCAGGGAGAGGAAGGCGGCGTAGGCGAGGTTGGCGCTGACCGGGACGGTGAGGGTGTCCAGGAAGCGGGTGAGCGGCCGCAGCAGGGCGCGCAGCGGCGCAAGGACCGCGATGACCGCGCAGTAGAGGGCGAGGGTTCCGAAGAAGGCGCCGAAGATCTGCGGGACGCGGTGCAGGAACCCGCTCTCGGTGCCCGGGAATTGCCCTCCTGGCCTTTGGGAACCGGCCCCTGGGCCCGGCTCATGCCCGGACCGGGAACCGCGTTTCCGAGCCGCTTTCCGGCTCTCGTCCGCGCTGACGCCCATGCGGCCACTTTAGGAACAGCGCTTGCGGAGCGCTCGCCGAGGAATTCCGTCAGGTGTCGGTTAGCGTTTCCATGTGGTGACGGTGATGACGATGGTGGAGTTGGCGTCGCAGAGCGGGCCGCAGGACACCTGGTTCAGCCGGAAGATCATCGGACAGGGCCTGCTGCCGCTCTTCGTCTTCCTGTGCTCCTTCATCGCCGGATTCGGCTTCATCCGCTTCAGCGTCCGCATGATCCGGGCCCAGGTCCGGTGGTGGCCGGGCAATGTGAAGCCCGGGGGGCTCCATATCCACCACGTCGTCTTCGGCGTCGTCTTTATGCTGATCAGCGGGGTTTCGTTGATCGTGGTGACCGATCCCACGAACACCGTGAAGTCGGTCCTCGCCGGGATCTTCGGGGTCGGGGCCGCCCTGGTCCTGGACGAGTTCGCGCTGATCCTGCATCTGCGGGACGTGTACTGGACGGAGGCGGGCCGGACGTCGGTGGACGCGGTCTTCGTGGCGGTCGCCCTGTGCGCACTGGTGCTACTCGGCTTCCGGCCGGTCGCACTCATCGACTGGACCGCCTACCAGTCGAACCCGACCGTCGGCAACGCACTGCTGCTGACGGGCTTCCTACTGGCCAACCTGGGACTGGCCGTGGTCACTCTCCTGAAGGGGAAGGTGTGGACGGGCCTCGCGGGGCTGTTCTTCTTCCCGCTGCTGGTGATCGGAGCGTTCCGGCTGAGCCGCCCGGAGGCACCCTGGGCGCGGTGGCGCTACCGCACCAAGCCCAAGCGGCTGGCGCGGGCGGCGCGGCGGGAGGTGAAGTGGCGCCACCCGGTGATCACCGCGAAGATCAAGTTCCAGGAGTTCCTGTCAGGGCGGCACGATCTGCCGGACCTGTTCCACGAGCGCCACCTGCGCCACCGGGAGCGGCACCGCAACCACGACCGCGGTTCCAACACCGACTCGAACGCAGACCGCCACCGCCGCGACGGCAACGGCAACGGCAACGGCAACCAGTGAGCCGTAGAACCCGGCTCGCTACAGCTCGTACACCGCACCCGTGCGGGCGAGTTCGGTGGGGCCCGGGAAGACCTCGCGGGCGTCGCGCAGGTTGATCTGCGGGTCAGTCCACGGCGGGATGTGCGTCAGCACGAGCTGCCCGACGCGCCCCCGCACCGCGTACTCGGCGGCCTCGCGGCCGTTGAGGTGCAGATCCGGCACGTCCTCCTTGCCGTGGGTGAAGGAAGCCTCGCAGAGGAAGAGGTCCGCGCCGTCGGCCAGGCGGTCCAGTGCCTCACAGGCGCCGGTGTCGCCGGAGTAGGTGAGGGCGCGCCCGCCGTGCTCGATGCGGAAGCCGTACGCCTCGACGGGGTGGGCGACCCGCTCGGCGTGGACGGTGAAGGGACCGATCGTGAAAGTGCCGGGCTTCAGGGTGCGGAAGTCGAAGACCTCGCTCATCGACTTCTCGGAGGGGGTGTCGTCGTACGCGGTGGTGAGCCGCTGCTCGGTGCCCTCGGGGCCGTAGACGGGGAGGGCGGCGGCGCGGCCGCCGTCGTGGCGGTAGTAGCGGGCCACGAAGTAGCCGCACATGTCGATGCAGTGGTCCGCGTGCAGATGGCTCAGGACGATCGCGTCGAGGTCGTAGAGACCGCAGTGGCGCTGCAGCTCGCCGAGGGCACCGTTGCCCAGGTCGATCAGCAGCCGGAAGCCGTCGGCCTCGACGAGGTAGCTCGAGCAGGCCGAGTCCGCGGACGGGAACGACCCCGAGCAGCCGACGACGGTGAGCTTCATGAAGCGGAGACCTCCGGGCTGGAGCGGACGGTTCGGGGGCGTCGCGGGAGCGTGCGGTGGTTGCGGTGCGGTGCAGTCGAGCGTAAGGCGCGTGGCGGCGGGTCGCTCCTCCACAGGCTGGTGTTGTGGGGGAACTCACCTGGCGCTTCACCGGTACGGAGGCGCCGGCCGCGCGGGGATTCGACGGCATGGGGCGGGCATCGGGGCGATGATCGCTGAGGGTACGGTTCTGGCCGTGGATACCTCGTGGTGGTGGGTGCTGGGCGCGATCGTGGTAGTGGCCGTGATCGCGGCACTGGCGGACGGTTTGAGGCGGCGCGGGCGCGGGCCCGCAGGGCCGGGACGTGAGCGGAGCGCCGCGGGCGGCCCCGGGCGCGGCGGAGTGCGCAGACCGCCCGGGCGGCGGGAGCGCGGGGGCGAGCCCGGGCAGCTGCCGCAGGCAGGCGAGATCTGGTGGGCCGAGGTGCCGTTCGAGGACGGTCCGGGGTCGAAGGACCGGCCGTGCCTGGTGCTGGCGCTGCGTGGGAAGACGGCGCTGGTCGCGAAGATCACCAGCAAGTTCCACGAGGAGCGGGACGGGGTGGTCCCGCTGCCGCCGGGCTCGGTCGGTGACGCGAGCGGCCGCGCGAGCTATCTGGAGACGGAGGAGCTGCGGGAGGTCCCGCTCAAGGACTTCCGCCGCCATGTGGGCGCGGTGGACAAGAAGGTCTGGTCCCGGGTCCGGGATCTGGCCCACTGATCCCTGCCCCGGCAACGGCAACCTCCAAGGCAACGACTACCTCCAAACCCCGGCCCATGGCCGGGGTTTGGTCTTCCACAGGCCTTTCGCGGGCATTTCGCAGGCCTTACCGAGCCGGTGGCGCCACCGGC
>NZ_LIQY01000353.1 GCF_001418495.1 Streptomyces pathocidini
CCGCCCGGTCCGCCGGATCCTCGGCTGTCTCCCCCGCCGTCGCGGTCACCGTCGGGGGTGTCGTTGCCGACGAGGTCACCAGCGCCGTCGCTCGGACCGAGCGGGAGCGGTCGACCGCCTGGAGGGCCGGGTGGCCGTCGGCGTAGCGGACGGGGACGCTCGCCGGGGCGATCGGGGAGCACGGGCCGCCGGGGCCCGTCGGGGTCGCGGCCGCACGGACCAGGCGGCTCGGGGCGTCCGAGGTCTCCGGGGTCGGCGGGGCGTCCCCCGCCACCAGATCCAGGAGCGCGTGGTCCGCGAACCCCGGCAAGGCGAAGTCCAGGAAGACCGTCGCCGCCTCCAGCGGGTCCTCGCAGTCCGCCGCGGCCCGCCCCGCACGGTGCAGCTGGTTCGCGCGGAAGCGCGCCGTCGACCCCGCCCGCTCCGCCCGCTTCTCCCGCGTGACATCCCGGAAGAACCAGCCCACCCCCAGCGGAACCGGCTCCTCCGCGAGCGGTGAGGCGAGCCGTACGAAGCCGCTGCGCCAGCAGCGCCGCTCCGGCTCCGCATGGTCGGCGCCGTTGTGGTCGACGCCGCCCGCCGGGCGCAGAGCCACCCACACGTCCGTCGGCGCGGGCGGCGCCCCCTCCGCCAGTACGTGCTCGAACGCGGCCTCCAACTCCTCCGCCCCGTGCGACAGCAGCTCACCGAGAGGGCGCCCGAGGACCGCCGTACGCCCGGGGTACAGGGCGCGCGCCGCGTACTCGTTGGCGACCGCCGGGCGCAGATCGGCGTCCACGAGTACCACCCCCCAGGCCGCCTCCTCCAGCAGCGCCTCGCTGAGCGCGATCGAGCGCTCCAGCCCGATCTGGGCGTGCACCTCGGTGAAGGCGCAGTAGACGCCCGCCGGTCGGCCGCCGGCACCGCGTACGCCCGCGGACTGGGTACGTACGAGCACCCGGCCGCCGTCCTTCGTGAGCAGCGCGAACTCGTCGACCTGGCGGCCGGTGGTGGTCATCGCGGCCATCAGGCGGGCCTGCACGTCGTCGGCGTCGGCGGTGCGGATCGCCCAGCCGGCGAAGCCGCGCCGGCCGACGGCCTCCCCCGCGGTCCAGCCGAGGATGCGCTCGGCCTCGCGGTTCCAGTGGGTGACGACGCCGTCGGCGTCGAACGCGCAGAGCGCGGCGTCCATACCGTCCAGGAGGGCGGCGAGCAGATCGGCGTGCTCTCGGTGGGTTCGGGCGGTCGCCCCGGCATCCCGTACGTCTCGTGTGTCGCCTGTGTCGCGTACGTCTCGCGTGTCTCGCTGGTCCCGGTGGTCTCGGTCGTCGGCCGGATGGGTCGGCGTGGTCACCTGGCGCCTCCTGATGGACGTCGGCCGCACACGGAGCCGTACTGCACGTGGGCATTTAACTGGAACGTGACGCGGGCCACACCGGGTTCCCGAAAAAGGGTTGAGATCGGGCGGGGGCGTACCTAGCGTGTGGTGCACACGAGAAGGGAGGTGGTTCGGCAGATGTATGAAATCCGGACGCGTGAGGTGACTGCGGGCTAGCGGCCCGTCGTCGCGCTCTGCGCACCGCCGGACCAGCGCGGGAAGAACCCGCGCAGCCGGCCCAATCTCAGCAGTCACCCGACCCGCGAGCCGCCGGTCCACGTCCGAACCGGCCCCCTTGCGCCTCTCGGCGCCGGGGGAAGTGGCTCGCGGGTCGCACTGTGTCAGCGGACCCTCGCCCGTCCCTGGGAGGGTTCTGGCTGTTCGGCACCGCCGGGCTGCCGCGTACCGATTGCTCACCGTCGCGGCGGAGAAACCTGGGGACTCCGTCCCCAGACCCCAGAACCCAGCCACGCGGCCCGGCCCGCCGAAGAACCCACGGGACTCCGCCCCCAAACCCCTCCACGACGAGGCCCTGGCCACTCGGCACCGCCGGGCTGCCGCGTACCGATTACTCACCGTCGCGGCGGAGAAAACCTGGGGACTCCGTCCCCAGACCCCAGCC
>NZ_LIQY01000354.1 GCF_001418495.1 Streptomyces pathocidini
CGGTCGACGAGGAGGGCCATTTCGTAGCCGACGAGGCCGATGTCGCATTCGGGGTGGGCGAGTACGGCGAGGGAGGATCCGTCGGAGACGGACATGATGAAGAGGAAGCCGCGTTCCATTTCGACGACGGTCTGGTTGACGGATCCGCCTTCGAAGATGCGGGAGGCGCCGGCCGTCAGTGAGGTGAGACCGGAGGCCACGGCCGCGAGTTGGTCTGCGCGGTCGCGGGGGAACCCTTCGGACATCGCGAGAAGGAGTCCGTCGGCGGAGACCACCACGGTGTGGGACACACCCGGAGTGTTGTCCACGAAGTTGGTGATCAACCAGTTCAGGTTCTGCGCCGCCTGGCTCATCGGGCTCACACTAACGCTCCTGATCGTAGGTGCTGCCGCCGGGGCCGAAGCCCTGGCCGTTGCTGTCCGTCCCCGCGGTCCGCCCCCGCTGGATGCCCTGCCGCAGGTTGCTCAACCTGCCGCGGACGTCCTCGGGTGCTCGGGAGACCTGTGGGCCGCCCTGCGGGGTCTGCTCTGCGGTGCCCTCGACCAGGTTGGCCTTGGGCACCCGCCGGGGGAGACCGGAGGGGGTGACCCCGCCGGCCTTCGGGTCCCGGAGCTGCTCTGCGCGCTTCCAGCGCTCGTCGTTGGCCGAACGCCAGGCGTCGTTGTCCTGCTGGTTCCGCTCGGCCTGCTGGGCCTGCGGCGCCTGCTGGGCCGTCGGGGCCTGCTGGGTCTCCTCGGCCTGCTGCCACCCCGCCGCACCGCGGCGCGGCAGTCCGGCGCCGGTCAGGGAGTGGGAGCCGTTCCCGTTCGCGGCAGGTCCCGGAGGACCGAAGCCTACGCGGTCCCGGCCGTCGGCGGGAGCGGGCCGTGGCGATTCCGCCTCGGCACCGTAGCCCTGCTCGAAGCGGTCCTCGTACGCGTCGGGTGAGGCCCAGCCCTCGTGCTGCGGGGCGCTGTCGAAGCCGCCGTACGCCTGCTGCCCCGCGTCCGCGGGCTCGCTGTAGGAGGGCTCCTGGTATGCAGGGGAGTCGTAGCCGCGGTCCTCGTAGCCGGATTCCGGATAGGCGCCGCCCTGCTGCGGGAACCCGTCCGCCCCGTACGGCTGCCGCTCGTAGCCCGGCCCGTCCTCGTACCCCTCGTCCTGGCCGAAGCCCGTGTGCTCGGCCTCCGGCTGGACGCTCCGCTCCTCGCGGACCGGCGAGCGGCCCACCGGGTCCAACGCGCGGGCGCCGTCCGGGACTTCGTAGCGGCTGTCGTCGAAGCCGAGCTCGGCCGCGGTGCGCATCGACGGCTGCGGCGCGGGAGCGGCGAACGGGTGGGGCTCCTGCTCGGGCACGATCCGGGAGACCGTGAAGTCGTCCTCGGCGCCCTGGCCGCCGCCCCCGCCGCGGGTGATCGCGTCCGGCAGCATGACCAGCGAGGTCGTGCCGGCCTGCTCACCGGAGGGGCGCAGCTGGACGCGGACGCCGTGCCGGTCGGCCAGGCGGCCGACCACGAACAGGCCCATGCGCTGGGAGATCGCGGCGTCCACGGTCGGCGGGTTGGCCAGCTTGTGGTTGATGTCCGCGAAGTCCTCGGCGGTCAGGCCGATGCCCTTGTCGTGGATCTCGATCATCACGCGGCCGTCGGGGAGCCGGGTCGCGGTGACCCGCACCTTGGTCTGCGGCGAGGAGAACGTGGTGGCGTTCTCCAGCAGCTCGGCCAGCAGGTGCACGAGGTCGGTCACGGCGGTGCCGTGGATGTCGCTGTCCGGGACCCCGGAGATCTCGATGCGCTCGTAGGACTCCACCTCGGAGGTGGCCGCGCGCAGGACGTCGACCAGCGGGATCGGCTGGTTCCAGCGGCGGCCGGGCTCCTCGCCCGCGAGGATCAGGAGGTTCTCGCCGTTGCGGCGCATCCGGGTCGCCAGGTGGTCCAGCCGGAAGAGGTTCTCCAGCTGGTCCGGGTCGGCCTCGTTGTTCTCCAGGTCCGTGATCAGCGTCAGCTGGCCCTCGATGAGGGACTGGTTGCGCCGCGAGAGATTGGTGAAGATCGCGTTGACGTTGCCCCGCAGCAGCGCCTGCTCGGCGGCGAGCCGGACGGCCTCGCGGTGCACCTGGTCGAAGGCGCGGGCGACCTCGCCGATCTCGTCGCGGCTGGTGATCGGGATCGTCTGCACGCGGGTGTCCACGCGGCCCGGATCCGTACGGGAGAGCTGGTCGACCAGCATCGGCAGCCGCTGCTCGGCGACGTCGAAGGCCGCGCCGCGCAGCCGGCGCATGCTGCGGCTCATCGAGCGGGCCATCAGACCGGCGATGACGAACGCGGCCAGCAGGGCCACGACGACGATGGCGCCGTTGACGATCGCGTCCCGCTTGGCGTCCTCGGCGATCCGCGAGGCATCGGTCACGGCGTTGTCGACGAGGCCCTGCTCGACGGCGCGGTACGCCTCGAACTTGCCCGTCGCCGTGGCGAACCAGGACTGCGGGGTGATGCCCTGGGCCTTGAGCCGGCTCGCGGGGGCGCCGCTGCCGATGGCCTCGACCATCTTGTCGGCGGCCGGCGGGACGACGAACGGCACGCCAGCGGCGTCGGCCTTCTGCTGGGCCTCCGCGATCTTCTGCCGGCCCTCGGCCTGCGCCTGGCCCAGTGCCTGCTTCAGGTTGGCCTGGTCCTCGGCGGTGCCGCCGCCGGCGTACTCGGCGAGCGCGATGTTCTCCAGGTACGCGTACGAGCTGAAGGCGGTGAGCTGGGCTGCCTTGTCCTTGGCGCCGGGGCCGGGCTTGATCAGCAGGTGGGTGCCGATGGAGCGCTGCAGTGAGGTGGCGGCCTTGGTCAGCGAGATGGCGTAGACCGTGCGGCCGTAGCTGGTGATGTTGCCGGTGCCGAGGCCGAGTTCGTTGGCGAACTCCATCAGCGAGTGCTGGATCTGGACGTAGCCCTCTTCGGTCCGCACGGCGCCCAGAGCGGGCGTGTAGGCCGCCTCGCGCAGCTTGGGCAGGCCGGGCTCGACCTTGCGGAAGGCCGCCAGCCGCCGTTCGAGGCCGGGCCGGGCGGGCATGTCCGCCGCCTGCCGGGCGAAGGCCTTCGCGGCCTGGTCGGTCGCGGCCCGCGCCTGCGTGACGGCCTTGTCCTCGCGGTCGCCCTTCAGCAGGGGAACCGCGGTGCGGTCGCGCTCGTCGATGAGTGCGTGGGCGTAGGCCTCGGCGGCGCGTACGAGCAGCGCGGTGCGCTCGGCGTCCTGCGCCTCGCGCCAGGTCTTGACCGAGTGGGTGACCTGGAGGCCGCCGAAGGCGAGTCCGACGAGCACGGGCACGAGGAGGATCGCGTTCAGCCGGGTGCGCACCCGCCAGTTGCGAGGGGACAGCCGGCTGCCGCTCCCCGGGGCGATGTCGGACATCTCCGCGGCGGGCGCCGCTGCTCGCGGCGGCGGGGTGAAGTTGCCGCGCGACGCTTGCTGCGACGCGGGGCCTGACTTGCTTCGCCTCACTCGACCAACAACCTCTCGGCGCGGCACGTAGGGAGTGTGCCGTTGACTTCTCCGGCCGTTACTACTCGGCAGTTAACGGAATTCCAGCACGTGTCGTGGGTCCGTTCCAAACACCGGGAGGGGGTCTGACCTGTGGCTGTAAGGGCCAGATAAATAGGGCATTAGAGGCGAGTTCCCGCAAATGCCGGGGTGATCGTGAGCACAGCGCACCCGGCTGAACGCGTCGTGTGCCGAGGCACCGGCAATTCTCTGTCGAAACGTTATGAACACAGCGGCGGACCGTGTCAAAGAACACAGTCCGCCGACCGGTCAACTTCCGCTCCAGCTTGTCTACTTGTTTCCGGTGGCCCCGGCTACTTCAGTCGGGCCATGAGGGCGTGTTCGACGAGGGTGATGAGGGCGCTTTTTGCGTCGGCGCGGTGGCGGGCGTCGGTGGTGATGATGGGTGCGTCCGGGCCGATCTGGAGTGCCTCGCGGACCTCGTCCGGGGTGTACGGCTGGTGGCCGTCGAAGCCGTTGAGGGCGATGACGAAGGGGAGTCCTGAGTTTTCGAAGTAGTCGACGGCGGGGAAGCAGTCGGCGAGGCGGCGGGTGTCGACGAGGACGACGGCGCCGATGGCGCCGCGGACGAGGTCGTCCCACATGAACCAGAAGCGGTCCTGCCCGGGGGTGCCGAAGAGGTAGAGGATCAGGTCCTGGTCCAGGGTGATCCGGCCGAAGTCCATCGCGACCGTGGTGGTCGTCTTGTCCCGGACATGGCTGAGATCGTCGATGCCCGCGGAAGCGGCGGTCATGACCGCCTCGGTGGTGAGCGGATTGATCTCCGACACCGCCCCCACGAACGTGGTCTTGCCCACGCCGAAGCCGCCCGCCACCACGATCTTGGCGGAGGTGGTGGAGCGGGCCGCCCCGGCGTTAGAGCTTGCGAAGTCCACTGAGCACCCTTTCGAGCAGTGTCACGTCCGGCGTGCCGCCGGCCTCGCCGCTGCCGCCCGGCTGGTGGATCGCCACCATGCCGGCCTCGGCCAGGTCGGCGACCAGGATCCGGGCCACCCCCAGCGGAATGGTCAGCAGCGCGGAGACCTCCGCGACCGACTTGACCTCGCGGCACAGATGGCAGATCCGCTGGTGTTCCGGGAGGAGTCCGCCCAGCTGGGCCGGGTCGGCCGTGGTGCTGACCAGCGCCTCGATGGCGAGCTGGTACCGCGGCCGGGTCCTGCCCCCGGTCATGGCGTACGGCCGCACCAGCGGCTGGTCGCCATCGTCACCGTACGGCGCGTGGTGGGAGACGCCGTACGGATCGGGCGAGTGGGGCGGGGTCATGAGTCCTCCGGGCGGGACAACGGTTGTCGTCTGGCGGGCCGGTGAGGGGAGGGCGATCAGCCGGACGGGGTTCGGTCGGTTGAGCGTACGTCGGACGGGCGTTTCGGTCAGTCGGTTTCGTCAGTTGAGCCTGGGTCGTGACCTCGGGCGCGCAGGCCCCGCGCCGAGCCTCAGTTCAGCAGGGATCCTTGGAGTTCTGCGCGGAGGTCGGGGGTGAGGACGGTGCCTGCGCGGTCGACGAGGAGGGCCAT
>NZ_LIQY01000355.1 GCF_001418495.1 Streptomyces pathocidini
ACGTGTACTTCATCCGCCGACCCAAAAACGCCGCGAACACCGGGGGTGGGAGGGTGTAGTGCCGGTTGGTGGCGGCGACCGCCTCGGCCGGTTCGACCTTCGGCGCGGCCTCTGAGGGGACTCGGTTCATGACGGTCCTCCGCTGGAACGGGCGAGTGCGAATGGAGCGGGCGAGTGGGCATGGTCTGCGTCCGGACCTCTTCGTTTCTAGCGACCCCGACACCCGGAGTTCCATGGGACCTTGGTCCCATGGAAGGGGCCGCCCCGCCCGCCGCAGACTGCGTTGCGTGACCGATTCAGCGATCCGTACGCCATGCCATGCGGGCCCCGCCGGCCGAACCCTGGTGGACTCCCTGGCGGTCCGCTCGGCGGGCCCCCGGCCGGCGTCGATCCACTTCCCGGGGACCGGGCAGCGGATCGACCTGGCGGCCGTGTCCGAAGCGGCGGAGCGCTGCGCGCGGCATCTGCGGCTCGCCGGGGTCCGGCCGGGAGAGGTGGTGGGGCTTCTGGCGGCCCCCGGACCCGAGTTCTTCGTCGGGTTCTTCGGGCTCCTGCGGGCCGGGGCGGCCGTAAGCGTGCTTCCCTCCCCGGTCGGTTTCGCCAGGGAGGGGCCCCTGCGCGCCCAGCTCCAGCGGATCGTCGCCACGGCTCGTATGCGTTTCGTCGTCTGCGACGCGGGACTTGAGGCGTTCGTGGGCGAACTGGGCGCGCTCTGCCCGGGGTTGACCGTGCTGCGGCCTCGGACCTCCGGCGGCGGGGGCGGTCCCGTACTGCCGGAGGTGCGCCCCGACGATCTGGCCGTGGTCCAGTTCACCTCGGGGAGCACGGGCCGGCCCCGGGGTGTGGCGCTCTCGCACCGCAACGTGGTGGCGGGGCTGCGCGCCATCGCCGAGAGCGCCGAAATGCGGTCCCACGAACGGCTGGTGCAGTGGATTCCGCTGTACCACGACATGGGGCTGTTCGGTCTGCTCTCCCACCTCCTCGGCAACGGCGAGGTGCACCTCTTCGCCCCGCAGGCGTTCATCCGGCGGCCCGTCGAGTTCCTGCGCCATGTCTCCGAGTGCCGCGGCCATCTGGTGACCGGCCCCAACTTCGGCTACGAGCTGATGCTGAACAGCCTGCGGCCCGGCGCCGCCGACGGGCTCGACCTGTCCCGGTGGCGGCTGGCCTTCAACGGATCCGAACCCGTCTCGGCCGCGCTGCCCGAGGAGTTCGCCGCCCGGTTGGGGCCCGCGGGGGTCGGCCCGTCGGTGATGTACCCGGTGTACGGGATGGCGGAGGCCACCCTCGCGGTCACCTTCCCGCGCCCCGGCAGCGTGCCGCGGGTCGTGGCTCTGGACGGGGCCGCACTCGCCGCCGAGCGCGGGGTGCGGCGCGCCGACGCGGCCACGGCACGGGTCAAGCGGGTCGTGTCGGTGGGACGGCCCGTCGCCGGCATGGACCTCCGGTTGGTCGACGGGGACGGCCGCCGCTGCGCCCCGGGTGAGCTGGGTGAACTGCATATCCGAGGCGAGTCGGTGACCTCGGGCTACCACGAGGACCCGGAGGCCACCCGGGCGGCCTTCGACGGCCCGTGGTTCCGCACCGGCGATCTCGGCTTCGTCCTCGACGGGGAGGTCTACATCGCGGGGCGCGGCAAGGAGATGGCGGTGGTGCACGGGCGCAACTACTTCCCCGAGGACGTCGAGTCGATCGCCCGGGAGACCCCCGGGGTGTTCCGGAAGCGCTGCGTCGCCTACGCGGGCGGAGGCGGGGCGGAGGAGGACTCCGGGGAACACCTCGGCGTCATCGCCGAGACCTCTCAACCGGCGGAGAGCCACCAGGAGTTGGCCGACGTGATTCATCAGCGGATCATCCGCGAGCTGGGCGCGCTGCCGGTGCGCGTGCACGTGGTCGGCCCGCACTGGCTGACCAGGACCACCAGCGGCAAGTGGCAGCGACTGCGGGCGAAAAGGCGCATCGCGGCCCAAGAGACGGCCCGAGAGACGACCCAAGAAGCAGCCCAAGAGGCGGCCCAAGAGCAGGAGGACCGATGACGACCGACCCTGTCACCACCACACCCCGCACCCCGCGGCTCACCCCCGAGCAGGTGCTGGACATCGTCGGCGCGGAGCTCCGCGCCGAGCTCCGCCTGGAGGAGCACGCTCTCACCGCCGGCGACCACCTCGACCTGCTGCCCGGTGCGGACTCCGTACGCCTGATGCGGGTGATCGCCGCCCTGGAGCGGCGGTACGACATCGAGTTCGACGACGAGGAGATCCGCACGGCCGAGACCGTCGGCGATCTGGGCACCCTGCTGATCGCCGGTCTCGGCGAGGCGGGGAGCGGGCGGTGACGACCACCAACCGCCACTACGAGCAGCCCGCCGAGGCCTTCGCGGCGTTTTTGGATCGGCGGATGAAGTACACGTGTGGTCTGTATGGGCCGGGGGTGGGGTCTTTGGATGAGGCGCAGGAGGCGAAGTTGCGGATGATCGCTTCGTTGCTGGGGGTGCGGGGTGGGGAGCGGGTGCTCGATATCGGTTGTGGTTGGGGTGCGTTGGCCCTGTTCCTGGCCCAGGAGTACGACTGCCACGTCACCGCCGTCGCTCCGGCGCCCGCCCAGACCGCCCATCTGCGCGCCGCGGTCGAGCGGCTGGGGCTGGCCGACCGCGTAGAGGTACGGGACGCCTCCGTCGAGGAACTCGAACCGGACGGCATGCCCTTCGACGCCGTCGCCATGGTCGGCGTGATCGAGCACATGCCGGACCACGCCGCCGCACTGCGCACCGCCGCCCGGCTGCTGCGCCGCGGCGGCCCCCTGTACCTGTCCGCGAGCTGCTTCCGCAGCCACGCGACGCGCCACGAATTCGCGTCCCGGCCTGGCAGCCGCCATGTCACCGAGGGGATCTTCGGCTACGCCGTGATGCGCCCCGTGTCGGTGCTCATCGCCGGTCTGGAGGACGCCGGGCTCAGCATGACCACCCTCACCGACCTCACCGGCCACTACCACCGGACCATCGAGGAGTGGCTGCGCCGGGCGGAGCTGCACCGCGCCGAGATCGATCGCGAACACCCCGGACTGACCGACGACCTCGTGCGCTACTTCCGGGTCACGAACGCCGGTTGGGGCTACACGACCAAGCACTACGCGCTCACCGCGGTGCGCTCCAGGATGGGCCGGACGGTGCTCGCATGACCGGCGCACACCCCGAACCCGTACCGGCGTTGAGGTCCCGCGGCACGGACCGGCTGCCCCTTCTCGGCCTCGGCGAGGCCCGCTCGACGGTCGCCGGCTCCGTGCAGCGCGCCGCCGACCGCACCTGGAGCCTGGGCGACCTGGACTGGGGCCGGCTGCGGCCGGAGTCCCTGACCGACGACGACCGGTCCGCGGTCCGCTTCATCACCTTCGTCGAGGACCACATACCGGGCTACCTCACCTGGCTGATGGAGCTGTTCCCGCTGGTCGGCGAGGAGATCCCGGTCGAGGAGTTCTGCGTCAACCGCGAGTACTTCCGGTTCTTCGTCACCTGGGCCGCGGACGAGGAGCGGCACGCCGCCGCGCTCACCCGCTACCAGACGGCCGCCGGGATGGCGGAGCCGGACGAGCTGGCCGAGGAGCTCGCGACCGAGGGGCGGAAGCGCTTCACCCTGCCCTACCGTGAACCCCTCCAGGCCTTCACCTACACCCTCGTACAGGAAAAGGCGACCCAGCTCTTCTACCAGCGGTTCCGCTCCCGCGTGCGCGAACCGCTGCTGCGCGAACTGCTGCACCGGCTGGCCCGGGACGAGGCACGCCACTTCGCCCTCTACGCGCAGCTGGTGGCGGCCTATCTGCGCACCGGCGGAACGCGCGCGCTGCCCCCGGTGAAGGAGGTCCTGGACACCTTCCGCATGCCGCTGGCCGACACCCTCACCGACTACTGGCGCTGGTCGCTGAAGGTCGCCGACTCCGTCGACTACGACCACACCGAGGCGTACGAGGCATTGGTGCGGCTGGTGCGCGAGTACACCGGAACGGCCGGTGAGGGGGACGGCGACGAGCTGCTGTCCTTCGTGGCCTCGATCGGACGGCTGGCATGAGGGCCGTTGGCGTGGGGGCGTTGGCATGGGGGCCGTTGGTATGAGGGCGCTCGGTGGGGCAGAGCGTGGTGAGACGGCGCTCGGCGAAAGGGAATTCGGCGAGAGGGAATTCGGTGAGCCGGAGCCGGGCATGAGCGCCTTGACCGTGGTGGTGGGCGACTGGCGGTGTGACGAGCCCGCGTACGAGCTGCTCGGGCGCCGGGAGCGGGCCCACGCAGAGACGCTGCCCGCCTGGCGCCGACGCGAATGGTGCGCCGGGCGGCTGACGGCACGGGCGGCCCTGGCGCTCCACTGGGGCGAGCCGCCCCGCGGGCTGGACATCCTCCGCGCGCCGGACGGTGCGCCCGTCCTCGTCCAGGACCTTCATGGGGTCCACGACCCTCATGGGGTCCGCGATCCCCACAGGGGCCACGACCTCCACGGGCCGGTCCCGCCGTGGGCGGGGTGCTCCGTGTCGCTCGCCCACAGCTATCGGCTGACGGCCTGCGCCGTGGCCCGTACGCGGGTGCCGATCGGCGTGGACATCGAGTACGAACACCCGCGCGTGGCCGAGCTGTTGCCCCGCTTCACGGGTCCGGGCGAGTCGATCCCCGCCGCGGCGGCGACGGTGGCGTGGGCGTGCAAGGAAGCGGCCATGAAGGCGGCCGGAGTGCGACCGGCGGCGATGGCCGCCTACCACTGCCGGCTGTCGGCACGGGCCGGGACGGCCGTCGTCACACCACCCGGGAGCAGCGGTCTGCCCCCGCTGACGGCCTGGGTGGAGCCCGTACTCGGAGCGGTGGTGGCCACCGCCACCGCCGCCACCGCCGGGGCGGAGCGGCCACGGCTCGTCGTACGCGCCGGTGCGGAGATCTGCCGGCTGTCGGCCGGGGGTTCACCGCCGGCCGCCGCGGCGGCCCCGGGGAGCACGCCATGACTGGTGACCTGCGGGCCGGCGACTCCCGGATCGGCGCCCCCATGACCAGCGACTCCGCAACCGGCAAGCCGATGACCGGTGAGCGTACGCCCGGCGCCCCCACGCCCGACGAGCCGATGACCGTTCGTCCGTCGACGGCTCACCCGTCGACCGTCCACCACTACCGCACGGACCTGCGCGACATCCGCTTCGACCTCTTCGAACTCTTCGGCCTGGAAGAGACCTTGGCCGAGCAGTACCCCGGACTGGACCGGGACACGGCGTGGGCGCTGGTCACCGAGGCCGACCGGGTGGCCCGCGAGCGGATCGCCCCCTGCTGGGCCGAGGGCGACCGGCATCCGCCCCGCCTCGACCCGGCGACGGGCCGGGTCCGCGTCCCCGAGCCGACCCGCCGCGCCTACCGGGCGCTGGTGGACTGCGAGGCCTGGCGGCTGTCGCTGCCCAAGGAGCTCGGCGGGGTGCCCGTACCCCGGCTTCTGCGCTGGGCCGTCGCGGAGCTCCTCGTCGGCGCCGATCCCGCCGTCGCCATGTACCACGGGGCGCCCGTACTGGCCGAGTTGCTGTACCGGCACGGCACCGAGGAGCAGCGCGGCCTGGCCGCGCTCATGCTGGAGCGCGGGTGGGCCGCCACGATGGCGCTCACCGAGGCTGGCGCCGGATCGGACGTGGGCGCCATCCGCACCCGCGCCTACCAGGGGCCCGACGGCTCCTGGTGCCTGGAGGGCGTCAAGCAGTTCATCACCGGTGGGGACCACGACCTGACCGAGAACATCGTGCACTTCGTCCTGGCCCGGCCCTCGGGCGTGCCGGGCGCGGGCGGCCCCGGTACGAAGGGCCTGTCGCTCTTCCTCGTACCCAAGTACCGCTTCGACCCGGACACCGGCGAACTCCTCGGCCGCAACGGGGTCACCACCACGCGGGTGGAGAGCAAGATGGGCCTGGCCGCCTCGGCCACCTGCGAACTGGCCTTCGGCGCCGACGGCATGGCCAGGGGCCTTGCTGGGCGACGTGCACGACGGGCTGCGCCAGATGTTCCACGCGATCCGCTGGGCCCGCCTGATGGTGAGCGCCAAGTCCGTGGCCGCCCTCTCCTCCGGCTACCGGCACGCCGTCGAGCACGCCCGCGGGCGGCGCCAGGGCGCGGACCTGGCGCGGCTCGGCGACGCACGGGCCCCCGGGGTGCCGATCATCCAACACCCCGACGTCCGGCGCTCGTTGCTGCTGCAGAAGGCGTACGCGGAGGGGCTGCGCGCACTCGTGCTGCTGGCCGCCCAGTGGCAGGACCGGGCCGAGGCCCACGCCCGGACGGGGGACGCCGCGCGCGGGCGGGCCGCGGCCGCTGTGGCGGACCTGCTGCTGCCGGTGGTGAAGGGCTGCTGCGGCGAGCGCGCGACCGAGCTGCTGTGCGCCGAGACGCTCCAGATCCACGGGGGCTCCGGCTACCTGCGCGACCATCCGATCGAGCAGTACGTGCGAGACACCCGCATCGACGCGATCTACGAGGGCACCACGGCCATCCAGAGCCTTGACCTCGTGCTGCGCAGGGTCGCGAAGGACGGGGGCCGGACCCTGGACCGGCTCCTGTGCGAGGTCGAGGAGTTCGTGGGTGCGGGTGCGGGTGCGG
>NZ_LIQY01000356.1 GCF_001418495.1 Streptomyces pathocidini
GCGCGTGCGCGGCGCCCGCGGCGGCGTCCCCGTCCGGCGGGGACACGTCGATCAGCGTGGGCTGCTCGCTCTGCGGAGCGGCGCCCTGCGGTGGTACGGCCTGCGGTGGTACGGCCGACGACAGGCCAGCCGGCGGCGAGGCGGCCGATATCCCCCGCCGCTCCCCGTCGAGCGACACCGTCTCGTCCTCCGGCGGCGCCCCCGCGCGCCGCTGCTCGGGCGGCGCCCACGGGTCGTACGGCTCGGGCGGCGCCCCCGCCTCCGGCCGCGGCTCGGTCCCTTGCTGCGCCCCGGGCCGCTCCCCTTCCTCCGGTTCGGCCCCCGCGGCTGCCTTGTCGGCGTTTTCCGGCATGTTCCCTCTCCCCAATGAACGTCCGGTCATGCTACGGCCTGTACCCCGGCGCCGTACGGGCCGTTCCCCGGCGTGCACCACCGCGTGCCTACGATGATCCCTGCCTGGCCGCGGCGCATCCCACGCCGTATCCGTACCCGCCCCCACGGAGGACCGATGCCCGATCTGCACACCTTCATCGCCGGCCTGCCCAAGGCGGAGCTGCATGTGCACCACGTCGGATCGGCCTCCCCTCGCATCGTGGCCGAACTGGCTGCCCGGCACCCGGACTCCAAGGTGCCGACCGACCCCGAGGCGCTGGCCGACTACTTCACGTTCCGGGACTTCGCGCACTTCATCGAGGTGTACCTGTCGGTGGTGGACCTCGTCCGCGACGCGGAGGACGTCCGGCTGCTCACGTACGAGATCGCGCACGACATGGCGAAGCAGAGCATCCGGTACGCGGAGCTGACCGTCACCCCGTACAGCTCGATCCGGCGGGGCATCCCGGACGTGGCCTTCGTGGAGGCGATCGAGGACGCCCGCCGGGCGGCCGAGGCCGACCACGGCGTCATACTGCGCTGGTGCTTCGACATCCCCGGCGAGGCGGGGCTGGAGTCGGCGGAGGAGACGGCGCGGGTCGCGGTGGACCTGGGGCCCGAGGGGCTGGTCTCGTTCGGTCTGGGCGGACCCGAAGTCGGCGTTCCGCGGCCGCAGTTCAAGCCGTACTTCGACCGGGCCATCGCGGCCGGGCTGCACAGCGTGCCGCACGCGGGCGAGACGACGGGCCCGCAGACGATCTGGGACGCGCTGACCGAGCTGCGCGCCGAGCGCATCGGCCACGGCACGAGCGCCGTACGCGACCCGCGTCTGCTGGCGCACCTGGCCGAGTACCGCATCCCGCTGGAGGTCTGCCCGACCTCCAACATCGCGACCCGGGCGGTCGAGCGGCTGGAGGACCACCCGATCAAGGAGATGGTCGCGGCGGGCGTGCTGGTCACGGTCAACAGCGACGACCCCCCGATGTTCGGCACAGACCTCAACACGGAGTACGGGGTCGCGGCCCGCCTGCTGGACCTGGACGAACGCGGTCTCGCGGCGCTCGCGAAGAACGCGGTGGAGGCCTCGTTCCTGGACGGGCCGGCCAAGGCGAAACTGGCCGCCGAGATCGACGGGTACACGGAATCATGGCTCCAGTGAGATCCGTCGGCCACACCTCCAGCAGCGTCGCAGCCGCCGCCCACCGCGGTGACGGCCACACCTCCAGCGGCGTCGTGGCGGTCGCCCATCGCGGCGACCCGTACGCCGTCCGCGAGAACACCCTCCCCTCGCTCCGCTCGGCGCTGCGGCGGGGCGCGGACGCGGTGGAGATCGACGTGCGCCTCACGCGGGACGGCGTCCCGGTGCTGCTGCACGACGCGACGCTGGAGCGCCTGTGGGGGTACGAGCTGCCGCTGGCAGAGGTCACCTCGCGCGAGCTGCGCGAGGTGACGGCGAACGGCGTGCCCACCCTCCAGGAGGCCCTCACGGCCATCTGCGAGTCACCGGCGGCCCGCCCTCTGATCGACTTCCCGGACCCGGCGGCGGTCCGGGAAGTCGATCAGA
>NZ_LIQY01000357.1 GCF_001418495.1 Streptomyces pathocidini
ACGCGGCCGTACGGGGTGCGGGTGCGGGTCTGGTGGAGGAACCGCGGCTCGGCGAAGGCGGCCAGCGCCTCCCGTACGGCGGGGTCGTGCGGCTCCTCGGCGTGCAGGGCGGCGGACAACTGGGCCTTGACGACCGGCACATGGGCCGCGGTGAGCGCGGCCACGACGTGCTCCGGGTCCTCGAACTGCGTGGCGAGGTGGCAGGTGTCGACGCACACGCCGATCCGGTCGGTGGGCGGCGCGCCGGGAGCGGTGAGGGCGCCGATGGCGTCCGCGGTGGTCTCGACGGTGCAGCCGGGCTCGGGTTCGAGGCCGATGCGGATGGAGCGGCCGGTCAACTCCTGGAGGGCGCCCAAGCGCTGGGCGAGGATGCCGAGGGCGCGGCGGGCCTGCCGGTCGCGCGCCTCGTCGAAGGGGGTGCGCCAGGCGATGGGGAGGGTGGAGATGCTGCCCTCGGTCACGTCGCCGGGGAGCAGGGCTGCCAGCAGCCGGGCCAGGTCGGTGGTGTGGTCGAGCCGCTCGGGGTCGGTCCAGTCGGGCTGGTAGACCCGGTACTTGACCTCCTCGGCGCCGAAGCCCTCGTACGGGAAGCCGTTGAGGGTGACGACCTCCAGGCCGCGGTCGTCCAGTTCGGCCTTCAGGCCGCGCAGGGCCGCCGGGTCGGCGGTCAGGGCGCGGGCCGCGTCGCGCGCCAGCCACAGGCCGATGCCGAGCCGGTCGCGGCCGAGGCGGCGGCGGACCGGCTCCGCGTGGTCGCGCAGCTGGCGGCGTACGCCGTCGAGGTCCTCGGCGGGGTGGACGTTGGTGCAGTACGCGAGATGGACGGTGGAGCCGTCCGGGTGCCGGAAGCGCATGGTGTTCCGCTCGCCCCTTCCTTGGTCACTCCCCGCCGCGGAGGATGGAGTTGCCCTCGTGGGTGGCCGCCGGGTCCTCGACGTCCAGGACGAGGCGGCCGCTGAGCCCGTAGAAGGCGACCGGGTTGCGCCAGAGCACCTGGTCGATGTCGTCCTCGGTGAAGCCGGCGGCGAGCATCGCCTCGCCGACCTTCCTGGTCTTGAGCGGGTCGCTGCGGCCCCAGTCGGCGGCCGAGTTGACCAGGATCCGGTCCCGCTCGGCGGGGTGGGCGCGCAGGATGGCGACCATGCGGTCCTCGTCCATCTTGGTGTCGGGGTAGATGGAGAACCCGAGCCAGCAGCCACTGTCAGAGGCGTCTCTTACGGTGGTCTCGTTGAGGTGGTCGAGGACGACGCGGTCGGGGGGCAGCGGTGATTCACGGATGACGTCGACGGTGCGTTTGAGGCCTGCGGCCTTGTCGCGGTGGGGGGTGTGGACGAGTGCGGGCAGCTGGTGTTCCGCGGCGAGCTGGAGCTGCGCCGCCAGGGCGTGGTCCTCGGCGGGCGTCATCGAGTCGTAGCCGATCTCGCCGACCGCGACGACCCCGTCCTTGACGAGGTAGCGCGGGAGTTCGTCGAGCACGGGCGTGCAGCGGGGGTCGTTGGCCTCCTTGGGGTTGAGGGCGATCGTGCAGTGGTGGGCTATGCCGTACTGGGCGGCGCGGAAGGGTTCCCAGCCGAGGAGGGAGTCGAAGGAGTCGAAGAAGCTCGCGGGCGAGGTCCGCGGCTGCCCGAGCCAGAACGCCGGCTCGACCAGTGCGCGCACCCCGGCGGCGTACATGGCCTCGTAGTCGTCGGTGGTGCGGGAGGTCATGTGGATGTGGGGGTCGAAGATGCGCATCAGGACTCCTCGAGGACGCGGGCGGCGGGGGACGCCGTGCTGTCCGTGGCCCCGGTGAGGGTCAGGACGTGGTGGAGGTCGGGTGGGATCGGTCGGCCGGCGGCGGTGCGTTCGTCGGCGAAGTCGGTGAGCATCCGGGCGAGTTCGGTGTCGCCGCGGGCGCGGTCTTCGAGACCGGCGACGGCGGCCGTGCGCACGCCCGTGAACAGGCACTTGAGTACGGCGTGCCGCCAGGCGTGCGCGTCGAGGTGCCGGGCGGCGTACGGGCCGACGGCCGCGACGATCAGCCGCGTGTCGTTCGCGCGCAGCGCGTCCTCGACC
>NZ_LIQY01000358.1 GCF_001418495.1 Streptomyces pathocidini
GTCTGAGCGCGAGGGGGCGCGGTGGGGCGGTGGCGGCTCGGGGCGGCAGCAGCGGCGGCGGTGTGGCTTGCCGTAGGGGTGGTGGCGGCACCGGGGGCCTGGGCTTCGAGGGCCTGGGCTTCGGGGGCTTCGGGTGAAGCAATGGCGGGGGATCCGGCGGGCTACGAAACGGCCGCGGACGCCAGGAAAGTCACGGGCGAGGCGAGCAGCGCCGATGCGCCGGAAATCCGGCCCGGCAGCTATACGGACGCCATATCGGCCGGAGAGAAGCTGTATTACGGCGTCTCCCTGGACGGCCGTTCCGGCGCATTCCTCTCCGCCGTGGTGGCGCCGAAAGCGGGCACTCCGCTCGATCACCGCGACGGCGTCGAAGTCTCCTTACGGAAGACCGACGGCGATGAATGCGCGGGCGGGAAGGTGCGGTTCGGCTCCGGCAGGACGGCTCGCCCGATCGCGGCCTCCGCGGACCGCGTGATCGAGGAGGGCGGGGACTGCCAGAAGGCCGGGAGGTATTTCCTGGTCGTCGAGCGCGTCGGCGATTCCGCGGCCGGCGCCCGGTCGTGGCCGGTCGAGATCCGCTACATGTCCGAGCCCGGCCTCAGGGGCGGGGCCTCGGCGAAGGGCGACGGACGGCGCATGGTGCCGCCCACCGGCCGGAGGTCCGCGCCCCCTGTCCCGCCGACGGGAAAGGGGACGGTGCGGCGGGGCGGAACGGGCTTCAACGACGCCCCGGCGGTGGGCGGAGGCGTCTGGAGAGACGCGGCACGGCCCGGCGAGACCCGCTTCTACCGCGTTCCCCTCGAATGGGGCCAACGGCTCTCCGCCACCGTGGAGTTGGCGAATGCCGTGCCGAGGGGAGGCAGGTCCGGCTATGCGAGCGGGGGCCTCGGCGCGGAGCTGTACAACACGGCGCGAGGTCGGGTCGTTTCGGGCAGCACGGGATATGACGGGCAGGGCGCCGTGCTGTCCCTGGGTCCGACCGCGCCGGTCGCGTACGAGAACCGCTTCGGCGTCGCGGACGACGAGGCCGCCGCGATGCGCTTCGCGGGCTGGTACTACCTGGCGATCACCTTCGGCGCGGAGGCCGCGGAACTCACCGACGAGCCCGTACGGCTCACCCTGCGGCTCACGGTCGACGGAGAGGCCGAGTCAGGGCCGCCGTACGCCGGTGCCGCCGCCGCCGCGGGCTTCGGCGTGAGCGAGCGGGACAGGGAGGCGGCGGAGCGGGGCTGGACGGCGGAGGAG
>NZ_LIQY01000359.1 GCF_001418495.1 Streptomyces pathocidini
GCCCCACCCCGGGCAACACCCCGCCACAGCGCTGACGCGCGCCCCATGGGCTGTCCCACGCCCCAATCGCTCCCGGATGCCCCGAAGGGCAGGCCGACAGCCCCGGTGTCGGGGGGTTTGCACCGGGGCTGTCGGCGTATGGGGGGTGGCGCTTGGGAGGCCGGGAGCAAAGACGGTACGAACGGTACGAGACGCAGGTGCGGAAACAGCGGGTGCGGGCTGACAGGCGGACCCGGCAGGTACGGGCCGACGGCCTGCGCGGGACGAGGCCCGCCTCAGGCCACCGATCCGCGGCTCAGATGCTGAGCCCGTGCTGCCGCAACCACGGCATCGGGTCGATCGGGTCGCCGCCGCCCGGCCGTACCTCGAGGTGCAGGTGCGGACCGGTGACGTTGCCGGTCGCGCCAACGCGGCCGATCGTGTCGCCAGTCGTGACCTTGCCGGAGGTCACGGTCATCGAGGAGAGGTGGCAGTACCAGATCTCGGTCCCGTCCTCAAGCGTGAGGACGATCCGGTACCCGTACGAACCGGCCCAGCCCGCCGAGGTGATCGTGCCGCCGTGCACCGCCTTGACGGGGGTGCCGGTCGGAGCGGCGAAGTCCTGGCCCGTGTGGTTGTTGGACCACAGCGAACCGGCCTCGCCGAAGCTGGAAGTGAGGGTGAACGAGGAGGTGGGAAGGGAGTAGCTGCGGGCCAGCTTCGCCAGCCGCTCGGCCTCGGCCTTGCGCTCGGCCTCCTCCCGCGCCTTCCGCTCGGCCTCCTCCTTGGCCTTCCGCTCCTCGGCGTCGGCCTTGGCCTTCGCCTCGGCGGCCTCCTGCGCGGCCTTGGCCGCTGCCGCCTTCTCGGCGGCCTCGCGCTCCGCCGCCTCGGCGGCGGATTGCTGCTGCTCAGCCTGGCGCATGATGCGCGCCCGCAGGGCCTCGCCCGCGTTTTCGCCCTCTGCGGCCTCGGCTTTGGTGAGCCCGGCCTGGGTCAGAGGAGCGGCGGGAGCACCGGATCCGCCGGCGTCGTCGGATATCAGGGAGCCGATGCCCGGCAGCGATTCGGCGTCCGGGAGCTTTTCGGAGACGGCGGAGAGGTCCGGCACGGAAATCGACACCGGGGGCTTGGAGTTGGCGCTCGCCATCCCGCCCGCACCGACCGCCGCGATGACGCCGACACCGAGGACCGCGCCGCTGCGGGCCACGCCGCCGCCGCGCTGCTTGACCACGCGGTGCCTGCCGCGCACCGGGGCGATGGATTCGGCGGTCGGGTTCCAGTCGCCGGGACCGGCTGCCGCGCCTCCGTCACCAAAGGTCAGAGTCGAGCTGACCGACTCGTACAACGTGTCGGAGGCAGGCCTGTTGGACGCCACTGGGGCGCACTCCTTTCCTTCCTCTCGCCTACCGGGTTAGCTGACGGGTTCGGAGCAGGAAGGTCTCCTACGGGCTCCTCCAGTCGGAGGCTCCCGATTCACCCCAAGGTGGTGGTTCCCCGGTTCCCTGGGTGGTGCTAGTGGTGCCTGTGGTGCGGGATTCGGCGTAGGCGCACGGTGCCACCTCTTGTGGCGGCTGGGACGACCGCGCTGCGTTATCGAACGTTAATAGAGAGCCGGTCCGAATTCCAAGCCGTTCCGGGTGATCGTTAAGAAAATCCGACGGGACTAACAGGGACAAGAGGCCGCCAATTCGGGCGAGTTACCTCTCACACGGGAAACACCGTCGAGGCGATCGTGCGTCAGACGTTATCCACAGGCATGCACAGCGATTTCAATCGATCACGTAGAGTAACCAGCGGAGATGGGGGTGATCGCATGGCAGGCCTTCGGAAGGCACTCCGGTCGTGGTCAGGGGGTGTACGGCGACGGTGGGCGGCTCACGGCGAGCAGCGCCATGTCGTCGGTGACCGCCCCTGCCGTATGCCGCTCGACATCCGCCACGAGCGCGTCCAACAGGGCGTCGGGACCGGCGAACTGACTGCCCCGCAACCGCTCCTTGGGGTCGTAGAACACCCCGTGCGCGTCCCGCGCCTCGGTCACCCCGTCCGTGAACAGCAGCAGCGTCGCGCCCTCCGGGAAGCCCAACTCGTCCACCCGGTCCGGCCACTGGCCCAGCTCGCTCATACCGAGCGGCATGGCAAGCGAGCTCGGCTCGGCGCCGCGCACCCCGCCGTCCGCATACAGCAGCAGGGGCGCCGGATGGCCGCGGTTGAGCACGCGCAGGGTGCCGTGGTCCGGGCTCACTTCGGCCAGGACGGCCGTGGTGAACCCCTCGGACTGGTCCAGCCCCTCGCGCCGCCCGCCCTCGCGCTGGAGCGCCCGTTCCAGCCTGGTCGCCACCCGATCCAACGTGCCCTCCTGCTCGGCCGCCTCCCGGAAGGCGCCGATGACGATGGCCACGGCCTCGACCGCACCGAGCCCCTTGCCGCGCACGTCGCCGACGATCAGCCGTACACCGTGCGGGGTGTCCTGCACCGCGTAGAGGTCGCCGCCGATGCTGGCCTCGGCGTGCGCTGCCTCGTAGCGCGCGGCCACGTGCAGGCCGCCGATCTGATCGGCCGGGGCGGGCAGCACGGCCCGCTGGGCGGCCTCGGCGATGCCACGCGCCGAGGCGAGCCGCCGGTCGCTACGGCGCACGGCGCGGTTGATGAGCAGCGCCAGGGCGGTGACGGTCGTGATGGTGACCATCTCGGTGACCGACTCGATGTCGGACTCGGTGCCGTTGTAAAAGTGCAGGCCGAGCACGGTGGCCAGGGACGCCACCCCGATGAGGATGGTGTTGCGCAGGGTGTAGAGCGGGGCGGCGACGAGGGGGGCGGCCGAGTAGAAGGGCGAGCCGGTGAAGCGGGCGGGGGTGCTGACCTCGAAGACGAACCCGGCGACGAGGAGGAGAACGGGCAGCCACCGCAGGAGCCGGCTGCCACCGCTGATGGCCCGGCCGTTGCCGTTCCCGTTGCCGGAGCTGTTGCCGGACCCACCCGCGCTGCTCCCGTTGCCCGAGTCGCCCGCGCCGCCCCCGCCCCCGTTCTCC
>NZ_LIQY01000036.1 GCF_001418495.1 Streptomyces pathocidini
TGCTGCTGGCCCTCTCCCTGCTCGTACGGTCGCTGGCCGGTGCCGACGACCAGATCGCGAACAGCGTGCTGGGCGGGTTCGCGCTCGCCACGATGGTGCCGCTGATCGGCGTGATCGCCGGGACGGGCGCGATCGGCCCGGAGATCGACGACGGCTCGATCGTCTATCTGCTGGCCAAGCCGGTGAAGCGGCCGACGATCATCCTCACCAAACTGGTGGTCGCCGTGGGCGTCACCATCGCCTTCTCGGCCGTCCCCACCCTGCTGGCGGGCTTCCTCCTCAACGGCAACAGCGGGCAGCTCGCCGTCGCCTACGCGCTGGCGGCGGCGGTGGCGTCGATCGCGTACGCCGCCCTGTTCCTCCTCCTGGGCACGCTCACCCGGCACGCGGTCGTCATCGGCCTCGTCTACGCCCTGGTCTGGGAAACCCTCTTCGGCAGCCTGGTCCCGGGCGCGCGCACGCTGAGCGTCCAGCAGTGGTCCCTGGCGGTCGTGGAAAAACTCGCGAACGCCGACATGATCACCTCCGACGTGGGCCTTCCCACGGCGGTGGCCCTCCTGGCCGCCGCGACTGTGGGCGCCACCCTCTACGCGGGCCAGCGCCTGCGGGGGCTGACGGTGGCAGGGGAGGAATAGGGGCTGTGGATAACCGGCCTCGGGGCTTGTGACATGACGTCACGATTAAGGCGTCGCAGGTCAGGGGTGGGGCGTGCGCCGATCGGCACACGCCCCACCGACTTTTCTAGGAGCCGCCTCCGCGACGCCGAAGCGCCTTCGCAGACTGACTCTTCAGGACCGCCACGTCCTGCCGGACCTCCCGCATGTCCTCGCTCAGATCACACAGCCGCTCGCTCATCGCGCACACGACGCGGTTCGTCGCGTCCAGCCGCCGATCGACCCGCTCGAGCCGCACCGAGATCCCGGCGATCACCGGACCCAACTCCCGCAGCGAGGCGCCGACATCGCCGAGGCAGGATTCGACGTTGCTGAGCCGCGCGTCGAAGGACCTGTCACCGGCCGTGAATTGAGCGGGTGCGTGTGAGCGGGATGCCTCCTCGACGTCGAGGAGGTACGTCCTCACGCGACGGGCGACCTCGCTGTCGCGCAGGAGCATGGCGACGTTGAGCATCGTCCGACAGGTGTACAGAGTCAGGTGCGCACGGCCCTGTGGATAACTCTCGGCTGAAAGGTCCATGTTGGACCTTTCAAAGAACTGCAGCTCAGAGCCGTGAAGCGTGTGCATCCCGTTGCTACGTAGCTCTTCCCTGTGCCTCTTGACGAGGCTCTTGATCGCCTGTTCGGCGACCTCGAAGTAGCCCGCGACCATGCGCGTAGTGACATGCAGCCCGTCAGGCAGCATCGTCAGGACCTTGACCTTGTCGAGGACGTCGGTTCGGTCGCCCATCGAGTCGCGCAGCACGCGCGACTCGAGCAGGGCGGATTCGGGTGGCATGGAGATGCCCTCCACTCTCACTGGAACGGTTTCGGGTCACGCCCGTATCCAGGGACCAGGAGCGAAGGCTGCTCACGTACGCCACAAACTCAATGACCGGTTCTCACGCCCGGCAATCCACCACTTCACACTCGCTACGACGCCTCGAACTCCCGTTGCCTCCACGCATATTGGGCAACGATCGGACAGGCATACGGTCACGCCGTCATGTGTTCCAGCGGCCTGTGGATAACCTGCATCGACCCATAGTGACAGGATGTCACTATGGGGAAAGCCGCAGGCCAGCGCCTCAGCTCAGTTGGAGCAACCGCTCCAGGACCATCGCGATGCCGTCGTCCTCGTTCGAGGCCGTCACCTCGTCCGCGACTGCCTTGAGGTCGTCGTGGGCGTTGGACATCGCCACGCCGTGGGCGGACCAGGCGAACATGGGGATGTCGTTGGGCATGTCGCCGAAGGCGATGGTGTCGGTGGCCGTCATGCCGAGGCGGCGGGCCGCCAGGGACAGGCCGGTGGCCTTGGTGAGGCCCAGGGGGAGGAGTTCGACTATGCCCTCCCCGGCCATCGTGACCCCGACCAGATGCCCCGCCACCGTCTGCGCGACCTCCGCGAGGGCGTCGTCGTCCAGGCCGGGGTGCTGGATGTAGAGCTTGTTGAGGGGGGCGGACCACAGCTCGGCCGGGTCCTCGAAGCGCAGGACCGGCAGCGGGCCGTCCTGGACCCGGTAGCCCGGGCCGACCAGCACTTCGCCCTCCAGCCCGTCCCGGCTCGCGGCCAGCGCGAGCGGCCCGATCTCGGCCTCGATCTTCGCGAGGGCGAGTCCGGCGAGCTGCCGGTCGAGGGTCACGGACGTCAGCAGCCGGTGCTCGCCCGCGTGGTAGACCTGCCCGCCCTGGCCGCACACGGCCAGACCCCGGTAGCCGAGGTCGTCCAGGATGTGCCGCACCCACGGCACGGCCCGGCCGGTGACGACGATGTGCGCGGCCCCCGCCGCGGTGGCCGCGGCCAGGGCGTCGCGCGAGCGCTGCGAGACCGTGTCGTCGGGGCGCAGCAGTGTGCCGTCGAGGTCGGTCGCGATCAACCGGTAGGGCAGGCTCACTTGGCGGTCGGCTCCAGCACCTCGCGCCCGCCGAGGTACGGGCGCAGCACCTCGGGCACGCGCACCGAACCGTCGGCCAGCTGGTGGTTCTCCAGCAGCGCGACGATCGTCCGCGGGACCGCGCACAGCGTCCCGTTCAGCGTCGCCAGCGGCCGTACATGCCCGCCCGTCGCCCGACCTCCGCCCCCAGAAGAGGTCGCTCCGCTCCCGCGCCATTCCCCCCGCATCCGCACCGACAGCCGGCGTGCCTGGAACTCGTCGCAGTTGGACGCCGAGGTCAGCTCGCGGTACTTGCCCTGCGTCGGGATCCACGCCTCGCAGTCGAACTTCCGCGAGGCCGAGGCGCCCAGGTCGCCGGTGGCCACGTCGATGACCTGGAAGGGCAGTTCGAGGCCGGTCAGCCACTGCTTCTCCCAGTCCAGCAGCCGCTGGTGCTCGGCCTCGGCGTCCTCCGGCGCGACGTACGAGAACATCTCGACCTTGTCGAACTGGTGCACCCGGAAGATGCCGCGGGTGTCCTTCCCGTACGTGCCGGCCTCGCGGCGGAAGCACGGCGAGAAGCCCGCGTACCGCAGCGGCAGCCGGCTCGCCTCGACGATCTCGTCCATGTGGTACGCGGCGAGCGGGACCTCGGAGGTGCCGACCAGGTAGTAGTCGTCCTTCTCCAGGTGGTAGACGTTCTCGGCGGCCTGGCCGAGGAAACCCGTGCCCTCCATGGCGCGCGGCTTGACCAGCGCGGGGGTGAGCATGGGGACGAAGCCCGCCGCGGTGGCCTGCGCGATCGCGGCGTTGACCAGGGCCAGCTCCAGCAGGGCGCCGACGCCGGTGAGGTAGTAGAAGCGCGAGCCCGAGACCTTCGCGCCGCGCTCGACGTCGATGGCGCCGAGCAGCTGGCCGAGCTCCAGGTGGTCCTTCGGTTCGAACCCCTCGCTCGCGAAGTCGCGCGGGGTGCCGACGGTCTCCAGGACGGTGAAGTCCTCCTCGCCGCCGACCGGGACGTCCGGGTGCACCAGGTTGCCCAGCCGGAGGACGAGCCGCTGGGTCTCCTCGGCGGCCTCGTTCTGCGCGGCGTCGGCGGCCTTGACGGCGGTGGCCAGTTCGCCGGCCTTCTTCAGCAGCTCGGTCTTCTCGTCGCCGGCGGCCTTGGGGATGAGCTTGCCGAGCGCCTTCTGCTCGGCCCGCAGCTCGTCGAAGCGGACGGCGGACGACCTGCGCCGCTCGTCGGCGGAGAGCAGCGCGTCGACGAGGTCGACGTCCTCTCCACGGGCGCGCTGGGAGGCGCGCACACGGTCGGGGTCCTCACGGAGCAGGCGAAGGTCAATCACCCCCCCAGGCTACCGGTGCCCGCTCCCACCACTCGACCTGAAATTCCATTTCGCACCATTTTGACCGTTTTGCCGGGGTGGGGGAATTCTTGGTGAACAGCGTCAAGGAAAGAGATCGCATTCGCCGAAAAGGGGCATCCCCGGGTCTCCCGGGTGACTGATTTCCCCTGTGGAGAACGGGAGTTGAGGTGGTGGGCGGCTGCCAGGTTGTCCACAGGGTGATTCATGATCCAGCCGTTTATCCACAGGCTGTGAGCAAGATCTGTGGATGCCGGAATTGATCGTTCCGTTCGTTGAGTGCCGGCCGATGGATTCCCCTTTCAAACCCCGCCCACACCCTCATGCGAGTGGAAATCCCTCCCCCTGGGGGGTTGCTCGGTGGAATTGGGCTGACGAGGGGTGACCTGACAGCCTGTGGACCGCGGTGCCCCTGAAGGCCGATTTGTCGACCGAGTCGCCTTTCCATGTCGACTTGTCCCCAGGTCGAGAAGCGAGCCTGTGGATAACTTCGGTGGATAACCACAGGCGCGGCAAGCCCGCAGGTGGGAGCGCGCAATGTGCGATGCGCGGGAATGTGGAGAGGGTTCAGGCCCGGCCGTCAAGGCAGCGAGTCAGCCAGTCCGCGGCAGTCGAGAACTCGCCGTCCGACGTCCCGTGCCGCAGCGGCGGCAGCTCGGACGGGTCGACGCCCGCACGCGGGTACGAGCCGAGGAACCGCACCTTCGGGCAGATCCGCTTCAGCCCCATGAGCGCCTCGCCCACCCGCCGGTCGGTGATGTGCCCCTCGCAGTCCACCGAGAAGCAGTAGCGGCCGATCCCCTGCCCCGTGGGCCGCGACTCGATCCGCATCAGGTTCACGCCCCGGACCGCGTACTCCTGGAGCAGCTCCAGGAGCGCGCCCGGGTGGTCATCGCCGAGCCAGATCACCACGGAGGTCTTGTCCGCGCCGGTGGGGGCCGCCGGCCGGGCCGGGCGGCCGACCAGCACGAACCGGGTCGCCGCGTTCTGCGCGTCGTGGATGCCGGTCACCAGCGGCTCCAGCCCGTACGTCGGGGCCGCGAACTCGCCCGCGAAGGCCGCGTCGTACCGCCCCTCCTGCACCAGGCGGGCGCCGTCCGCGTTCGACGCGGCCGATTCCCACAGGGCGTCGGGCAGGTGCCCCGCGAGCCAGTTGCGCACCTGCGGTTGCGCGACCGGGTGGCCGGTCACCGTCTTCACGTCCTTCAGCGCCGTCCCGGGGCGTACGAGCAGGGCGAAGGCGATCGGCAGCAGCACCTCGCGGTAGATCATCAGCGGGCCGCCGGTGGCGAGCTCGTCCAGGGTCGCGTTGACCCCGCCCTCCACCGAGTTCTCGATCGGCACCAGCGCGCCCGCCGCCCCCTGGGACCGCACGGCGTCCAGCGCGGCGGGGACCGAGACCATCGGGACCAGCTCGCGGGTGGCTGCCTCCGGCAGGGTGCGGAGCGCGGCCTCCGTGAAGGTGCCTTCGGGGCCTAGGTAGGTGTAGCGGGTCGCCGACATGCGGCCAGCGTAGCCGCGTGGATCAGGGGCCCGCGTCCTGTCTCGCCCCTTGGCCCCTCCGACCCCGGCGGGCCGCGATCACGCGACGGCGCAGACGGGCCGCGGGCGGCCAGCTGGCCGCGATCACGATTCGAGCAGCCGCTGCCCCACGTACTCGCCCTCCGCGGCGCCGCCCGGCACCGCGTACAGCCCGCTCGACTCGTGCCGGATGAACCGCGACAGCGCGTCCCCGCGGTCCAGCTTGCGCTGCACCGGTACGAAGCCGGTGAGCGGATCGGCCTGCCAGCAGACGAACAGCAGCCCCGCGTCCGGGACCCCGTCCCGGTCGAAGCCGTCGTGGTACGAGAACGGCCGGCGCAGCATGGCCGCCCCGCCGTTGCTCTCCGGTGCCGAGATCCGCGCATGCGCGGTGGCCGGGATCACCAGGGCGCCCGAGGCGTCGGTCTTCTCCAGGTCCATCTCCGTGGTCTCGGTGCCGCCCGACAGCGGTGCGCCGTCGGCCTTCCGCCGCCCGATGACCCGCTCCTGCTCCCTGTCCGGCAGCTTCTCCCAGTCGTCCAGCAGCATCCGGATGCGTCGCACCACCGCGTACGAGCCGTGGGCCATCCACTCCGGTTCGCCGCCGCCCGGTACGAAGATCCGCCGCTCGAAGTCCTGGTCCGCCGGCTTGGGGTTGTTGGTGCCGTCGACCTGGCCCATCAGGTTCCGCGCCGTCATGGGGCGCGCGGTGGCACCGGGGGCGCGGTTGAACCCGTTCATCTGCCAGCGCACGCGGGCCGCGCTCCCCGCAGCCTTCTGCAGGGCGCGCAGCGCGTGGAAGGCGACCAGGGGGTCGTCGGCGCCGATCTGCACCCACAGGTCGCCCTCGCTCCGCCGGGCGTCGAGCGCGTCGGAGGAGAAGTCCGGCAGCGGGTCGAGCGCCACCGGGCGCTGCTTCGCCAGGCCCGTGCGGTCGAAGAGACTCCGGCCGAAGCCGAAGGTGACGGTCAGCGACGAGGGGCCCGTGTCGAGCGCGACGCCCGTGTCGTCGGCGGGCGGGCGGCCCGCCATCAGCTCTCGCGCGGTCGCCGACCAGCGGCGCAGCAGCGCGGCGGCCGCCTTGCGGGCCGCGGCCGGGGAGCCCGGGGCGAGGTCGAAGGCGGCGAGGTGACCGCGGGCTTGCATCGGGGTGGTGATGCCCGGCTGGTGCCTGCCGTGGAAGGCGACGGCGGTGGCGCCGACCGCGGTCAGTGCCTCCGGGGCGCCCGCCCGCTGCCCCGCAACCCCGCCCGCTGCGCCCACGGCCAGACCCGCGGCCCCGGCGGCGCCGGCTGTGCCGAGCAGGCGCCGCCGCGAGATGCCGGCGGGGCCCGGAGGGGGGCCCGAGGCGGTGGCCGGAGCGGGGCGCGAGGCGGTGCCCGAAGTGGCATGGCGTTCCGCGGAGTTGGTGGTGCCGTTGTCGCTCATCAGCCGATCTTCACGTTCCTGGTCTGCGTCACCTGGTCGATGTCCGAGGTCCGTACGGTCAGCGACATCGTCCACTTCCCCGGCATCGGAAGCTGCACGCCGTTCGCCGACCAGTGGCCCGCCGCGATCCGCGGCGGCTCGACCGGCAGCGGGCCCAGTTTCTTCGACTCCAGGGTGAAGGACAGCTTCACCTCGGGGGCGTCCAGGGGCTTGCCGTCGGGCCGGGTGAGGACGAGATGGAGCGTGTTGCCACCCGAAGTCCCCGGATCCAGTTGGATGTTCGCGGTGCCCTTGCCGCCCGCCCCGCTGGTGTCGAAGGGGACCGTGACCGATACGGGCCCGGCGGGCCGCGCCGCGGAATCGCCGCCCGCCGCCCGCGCCCGAACCTCCGTACGCGCGGGCTCGGTGCTGGTCAGCGCGGTGGTCACGGCCAGCAGGACGACGGCCACAGCGGCCTCGGCCAGCACGGAACGGCGCAGTCCGGAGCGCTCGGGGTCGGCGTCGCGGAGGCGTTTGCGGCGCGCGGCGGCCTGGGCGGCGCGCTGGCGGGCGAGTTGGGCGGCGCGGCGCGGGTCGTCACCGGAGGCGCCATCGGGGGCGCTCGCCGTCTCCGGCGCACCGGCCTTCTCCGCGGCCACTTCCACCAGCTCTGCCGTCTCCACCCCCTCCACCAGCTCCGCCGCCTCCGTCTCGGGCACCGGGTCCGCCGAGAGCCGCGCCGTCCAGTGCCGCGAGATCCAGGCGACCCCGACCAGCAGCCCCACCAGACCGACCTTGACGAGCAGCAGCCGCCCGTACGCGGTGGAGGTCAGCGCGTCCCACGAGCCGACCTGCCGCCACGACTGGTACAGCCCGGTCGCGGCCAGCACGAGCACGCTGCCGAAGGCCAGCCGCGAGAAGCGGCGGACCGCCGCGCGCTCGATCGACGGCCCCCGGTAGAGCGAGACGAGCAGCGCGGCGAGCCCGCCCAGCCAGGCCGCGACGGCCAGCAGGTGCAGCACGTCGACCGGCATCGCCACCCCCGGCTGGAGCCCGGTCGAGGCGTGCTCGGCGAACGCCCAGGTGGCCGCGGTGCCCGCCGCCAAGGCCGCCCCGCCGACCCCCAGGCCGAAGCCGAGGTCCTTGCGCTGCCGCGGGTCCTCGCTCCTGGCGTACGTCCCGAACAGCACCGCCACGAACAGCGCGGCCGCCGCGAGTAGCAGCAGCCGCGAGACCAGGGCCACGCCCGGCTTGGTCTCCAGCACCGCCCGCAGCCCGCCGAGGTCGAGGACGTCCGCGAGGCGGCCCGAGCCGGTGTACGGGGCGCGCAGCAGGAGCAGCGCAATGGTCGAGCCGGTCAGCACGGCCCAGCCCTGGACGACCAGGCGCTGCACCGCCCGTACCGACGCCCCGCGCGGCCAGCAGGCCAGCACGAACGCGCCGCCGCCCGCGAGCAGGACGAACCCCGCGTACGACGCGTACCGCCCGATCCCGTACAGGATGCCGACCGCGCCCCCGCCGGTCTCCTGCTCCGGCACCGCGACCGCCGTCTTCGAGGGCGCGCCGATGGAGAAGGTGAACGCCCCCGACACCGGGTGGCTGTCGGCGGAGACCGCCTGCCACGCGACCGTGAACGTTCCGTCCGGCAGCCCGGAGTGGAGCCCGACGGCGTACGAGACGACCTCTCCGCGGGACAGGTCGCGCGGCTTGCCGGTGTCGACCCGCTTGCCCTGCGGGTCGAGGACCCGGATCGAGTCGTCGGACAGCGCGACGCCCTCGGAGAAGGTGAGCGTCACGTCCTTCGGCGCGCTGTCGAGCACCGCGCCCTGCTTCGGGTCGCTCCCGGTCAGCGCGGCATGCGCCGCCGCGGGGGAGGCCCCGGCCAGCAGCGAGCCGAGCAGCGCCGCGGCGAGGAGCAGCAGCGCGGTGACGGCGGACCGGCGGCGGCGCGGTTCGGCGGTTGCGGTGGTGCGTGGGGCTGCGGGCGCTTTGGCGGGCGCGTCGGCGGGCGCGGTGGAAGGCGCGGTGGCGGGCGCGGTGGTGGCCATCTCCCTCACTTCCGCGGGCTGTAGGTGGCGGATTCGACGGGCACGTCCAGCTTGATCGGGTCGGATGCGGCGAAGTGGAGTTCCAGGGTCACCTTCTCGCCCTTCCGCGGCCTGTGATCGAGGTCCATCAGCATCAAGTGGTTCCCGCCGCGCCGGAGTTCGAGCTCACCCCCGGCCGGGATGGTGAACGACCTCACCTCGCGCATGGTCGTACCGACCGTCTTGTGCATCGTCACGTCGCCGGAGACGTCGCTGGTGACGGAGGTCAGCCGGTCGTCGCTGCCGCCGCTGTTCCGCACGGTGAAGTAGCCGGCGGCCATGTCCGCCGTCACCGGCTCCGGCACGTAAGCGGCGTCGGCGGTCAGCCGGGCGCCCTCGGACGAGCAGCCGGCGAGGGCGAGGCCGGCCGCGAACGCGAAGGCGAGGGCGGCGGCACAGGCCCGCCGGCGCGGCGGGTTGCCGGGGCGGCTCACGGGGTGCGCCCCTCGATGATCTTCGGCAGGTCCTCGGCGTACTCCTCGGCGGTCGTGTCCTTGCTGAAGAGCACGTGCGCCCGGTCGTCCTTCGGGAGGAAGGCGAGGACCTGCGTGCCGTGCGTGGAGACCCACTTACCGCTCTTGTCCTTCTTCGGCTTGTCCAGGTAGATGCCGAGCGTGCGGGCGCCCGCCTGGATGGTGTCGAAGTCGCCGGTCAGCCCGGTGAAGGAGGGGTTCTGCTGGCGCAGCCAGCTGCCGAGCCTCGAAGGGGTGTCCTGCCCGGGGTCGGAGGTGACGAAGACGACCCGGAGCTTCTCGCGCTCGGCCTGCGGCAGCTTCCGCAGGGCGAGGTCGATGTTGCTCATGGTGAACGGGCAGGCGTCCGGGCAGTTGGTGTAGCCGAAGTAGAGCAGGGTCGGGTGGCCCCTGGTCTCCTTGACCAGGTCGTACTCCTCGCCCTTCGTGTCCTTCAGGACGAGTTCGGGCTTGGCGAACGGGCGGTCGAGGACGGTCGCGTTCCGCTGCGTGGGCACGGAGGCGACCGCGGAGCCGCTCCCGCTGTCCTTGCCTGCGCCGCCGCACGCGGTGAGGGCCAGTGCCGCGGCCGTGGCCAGCGCGGCGGCGAGCACGGGGGTTTTGCGCATGAGGGGTTCCTGGGATGTGAGGGGTTTTCAGGGTGCGGGCCCCGGTCTGTACGGGCTGGGCCGTACAAGCCGTACGCCGGTCCGGTCACGGGGTCCGGAGCTCCGGACATCTCCCGCTGCGGTGCCGAGCGGCCAGTACGGCGGAGCCCGGGCGGGGGTGCCTCCAGCTACCGCCGGGGGCACCCCCACTCAGCGGTAGCCGGAGGGACCCGAGCTTGCCGCAGACCGGGGCTTCGCTCGTCGATCAGGCCTGATCGGGCGGATCAGGACGACCGGCGGCGGCCGGCGAGGGCGCCGAAGGCGACGCCCGCCGCGCCGACGACGATGCCGAGCACGCCGAGCGCCCGCGCGGTGCCGTCACTGGAGTCGGCCGCGGCCTCGTGCTCGTCCGCTGTGCCGGAGGCGCCGTGCGCGCCCTCGGCCTTGGCCTTGTCGGCCTTCGTGTCCGAGCCCGAACCGCCGTGGCTGTGGCCGGAGCCCTCGGCGGGGGCGGTCAGCTTCAGCACGGGCGCCGGGCTCTCCGGCTCCTCGCTGCCCTCCTTCGGCTCCTCGATCCAGCGCACGACCTCGCCGCCCGAGTACGTCTGGAGCGCCTTGAACACCAACTGGTCGGTGTCCTCGGGCAGTTGGCCGACGGACAGCGGGAACTGCTGGAAGGTGCCCGGCTTGATCTCGCCGTCCTTCTTCGCGGTCCAGGTGACCTTGGTGGCCGCCTCGGTGATCTTCTTTCCGTGCAGCTCCAGCGGCTTGTCCAGCGTGGACTTGGTGACCTTCACGTCCCAGCCCGGCACCGGCTGCGGCATGACCGAGGCCAGCGGGTGGTCGGTCGGCAGGTTGACCTCGAGCTTCACGGTCGAGGCGCTGTCCCGCTCGTTGGGGACCTTGAACGCGATGGTGCTGTAGCCGCCCTGCTCGGCTTCGCCGGGCTGGACGGAGACGTGCGCGAACGCCGGTCCGGCGAGCAGCACCACGGCACCGGCGGCAGCGGCGCCGACGAGGGGCAGCCGGCGCGAGATGTTCGGGGACTTGAAGGACATCGAGTGCTTCGAGGACTTCAGGGGCTTCATGAGCTGAGGACACTCCACAGGCAGAGGGGTCGTCGGAAGGGGTGGCGCGCGTGCGGCGGCGGCGCGCGTCACCTCCCGACGGGCCTGCCGGTGTGTCCGGCCGCCGGTGGGCGGATGATCGCTGCGCTGCTAGGCCGCGAGGCAGAGGCGCGGCGGGCCCCGCCGGCTGACGGAGTGTTCGAGGACCTGGGACCGGGTCCCGGTCTGCCCGTGCCCGTCCGCGCGGGGAGCGCGCAGCAGTGCGGCGTACGCCCCCGGAAGTCCCGCACGCAGGGCGCGTACGAGAGCAAGTGCGGCGCGCAGGGCCCGTACGAGCGCCCTCTCCGCGACCCCCTCGGCCACCCCGCGGGCCGACAGCCGTACGAGCCGGAACAGTGCGGCCTCGCCGCGCCGCAGCAGCAGCCCGAGCACGACGGCGGCGAGCAGGTGCGCCAGCAGCATCGGCAGCGTGGGCAGCACCGCGTCGCCGAGCGAGGGGGAGCCGCCCGCCAGGGACCCGCCCGTGTGGGCTCCGGCGCCGTGGACCTCCGCCAGGTGACCGGCGTCGCCCGCGAGGTGCGAGGGCTCGATGCCCGACGCGGATACGATCTGCCGGGCCCGGTCGGCGCTGAGAGGGAGAGGGCCGCCGTCGGCGCCGCACAGCAGCCGGGCGGCGACCGCGATCAGCGTCCCTTCCGAGGGCCCGCCGCCCGCGGCCGCGGGCCGCGCCTGCGCCGCCTCGGCCTGCGCCCCGGCGAAGTGCTGGCCGAGCCCGAACAGGGCGTGCAGGGCGAGCTGTCCGGCCGCGAGCAGTCCCGCGATACCCGGAAGCGAGCGTTCCCGCCCGGCGAGCGGGGCGGCCACCGCGAGCACCGCGAGAAAACCGGCGCCCAGCGTCCACCACGGCACTCCGGTGCACGACCCCAGCATGTGCCCGCCCGCGGACAGCACGACGCAGACCGCGGCGAACACCGCGGCCCGCAGCACTCGCAAATCGGCGCCTGCGTGGGCGATAGGGGCAGACATGGCCGCGCCATCATCCCATCGAGCCGGCGGAGCGGTAAGAGAGGGGCCGGGAAAAGAAGGGCCGGGAGAAACGGGTGGGGCCGCGTGGTGCGGTACCCGCGCCGCGCATTACACCGATCGTGTCGGCGGACACATCCGCCGAATGAGCGTAGTCACATCAGTCGCACGCTTATGTACCGGCAGGGGCGGCAATACGTATCGGTATGTCGAGCCGCAGCCAGGAGGCCGGAGCATGAGCATCTGGTGGTCCCTCCACTTGCGGCGCGAGGCTGCGAGCGTTCCGCTCGCCCGACGCCTGCTGCTCGGCACGATGGAGACCGCGGGCGTCGACCCGGACATTTCCTACGATCTGTCGCTCGCTCTCACCGAAGCCTGCGCCAACGCCGTGGAGCACGGCGGCCCCGCCGCCCCGGACGGCTCGACCCAGGCCTATCGCGTGACCGCGTATCTCGACGGTGACAAGTGCCGTATCGAGGTGACCGATTCGGGTCCGGGCTTCCCCACGACGCCGACCTTCTGTACGGCATCGCTCCTCAAGCGCTCACCGATCCCCCAGCCCCCGGCCGACTCCGAAGCGGAACACGGCCGGGGCCTCTGCCTCATCGAGGCCCTCGCCGACCATGTGGACTTCCGCAACAACCCGGGCCACGGCGCGGTCGTCAGCTTCGACAAGATCCTCAAGTGGAAAGAGGACGCGCTGCTGAAGGTGTCCTGAGCGGCGGCCGTTTCCCGGCCGCGGTCCTGAACGCCTTCAGCTCGCGTGCTCCCCCCGGTCAGCTCACCCCTTGAGGCGGGCCATCCAGGATTCGACCTCATCCGCCGCTCGGGGCAGGGCGGCGGAGAGGTTTCGGTTGCCGTCCTCGGTGACGAGGATGTCGTCCTCGATGCGGACGCCGATGCCGCGGTACTCCTCCGGGACGGTCAGGTCGTCCGCCTGGAAGTACAGACCCGGCTCCACAGTGAGGCACATGCCCGCCTCCAACGTGCCGTCCACATACGTCTCGCGGCGGGCGACCGCGCAGTCGTGGACGTCGAGGCCGAGCATGTGGCCGGTGCCGTGCAGGGTCCAGCGGCGCTGGAGCCCCAGCTCCAGGACGCGCTCCACCGGGCCCTCGACCAGCCCCCACTCGACCAGCTTCTCGGCGAGCACCCGCTGCGCGGCGTCGTGGAAGTCGCGGTACTTCGCGCCCGGCTTCACCGCCGCGATGCCCGCCTCCTGCGCCTCGTACACCGCGTCGTAGATCTTGCGCTGGAGCTCGCTGAACCGGCCGTTGACCGGCAGGGTGCGGGTGACGTCGGCGGTGTAGAGGGTGTGGGTCTCCACGCCGGCGTCCAGCAGCAGCAGTTCGCCCGCGCGGACCGGCCCGTCGTTGCGGACCCAGTGCAGCGTCGTGGCGTGCGGCCCCGCGGCGCAGATGGAGCCGTAGCCGATGTCGTTGCCCTCGACCCGGGCGCGCAGGAAGAACGTGCCCTCGATGTAGCGCTCGGAGGTGGCCTCGGCCATGTCGAGGACCTTCACCACGTCCTCGAATCCGCGGACCGTGGAGTCGACGGCCGCCTGAAGCTGGGCGATCTCGAAGGCGTCCTTGACCAGGCGCAGCTCGCTGAGGAAGGTCCGCAGCTCTTCGTCGCGCTCGGCGTCGAGCAGGTCGGCCAGGGCCGCTTCGAGCCCGGCGTCGTGGCCGCGCACGAGACGGACCGGGCCCGCCAGGGCCGCGAGCTCGTCGGCGACCTTGCGCACGTCCGCGCAGTCCAGGCCGAGCAGCTGTGCGCCCTCGGAGAGGCTGTGCCGCCGGCCGACCCAGAGCTCGCCCTGGCCATCGAGCCAGAACTCGCCGTTCTCACGGTCCGAGCGGGGCAGGAGGTAGAGCCGCGCGTCGTGGCCCGAGGCCGTCGGCTCCAGGACGAGGACGCCGTCCTGCGTCTGGTCACCGGTCAGGTACACGTACTCCGTCGAGGCGCGGAAGGCGTACTCGGTGTCGTTGGACCGGGTCTTCAGGTTGCCCGCGGGGATCACCAGCCGCTCGCCGGGGAAGCGGGCGGACAGGGCGGCGCGGCGGCGGGCTGCGTCGGGGGCCTGCTCGATCGGCGGGAGGTCGCGCAGCTCGGTGTCGGCCCACCCGCCCTTCATGTTCTCGGCAAGCTCGTCGGAGACGCCTGGGTACAGGCCGTTCTTCCGCTGCTTGATCCCGGCCGCCTCGGCGGCGTCCTGGGTCGCAGAGCTGCCTTCGGGGTTCTCGGGCGCGGGCTGCTCGGTCACGGGTCTCCTCCTCGCGTGCGATCCCCACCATCGTATGGGCGCGACGAAGATCACCGGCGAGCCTGTGGATAACCTCCGTCACACCTGGTCGAAGCGGGCGGCGAGCAGCACGACGTCCTCCGGGTCGTCCACCGCGTCGAGCCCGTCCGGCAGCACGGTCCGCAGCACGTGGTCGACGATGCCGTCCGGGTCGTCGCGTACGGCCCTGGGCACGCTCGACGCGGCCGAGTGCAGCCGCGCGAAGGCCCGGTCCATGGGCTCGCCGGTGCGGTGCAGCAGCCCGTCGCTGTAGAGCAGCAGGGTCTCGCCGGGGGCAACGTCGAAGTCGGTGCTCGGCGCCTCCCAGCAGGACAGCATCCCCAGCGGTGCGGACAGCGAGGTCTCCACGAACTCCGTGCGCCGCTCGCCGATTACCAACGGCGGGCAGTGTCCGGCCCCGGCCAGCACGAACTGGCGCCTGGCGGGCTCGGAGTAGACGAACAGCGCGGTCGCCGAGCGCGCCGGTTCGGTGAGCCGCAGCAGCAGTTCGAGGTCGGAGAGCACTGCGACCGGATCCTCACCCTCCATCACCGCGTAGGCGCGGAGGGAGGCGCGCAGCCGTCCCATGGCGGCGACGGCGCTCGGCCCGGCGCCGGTGACCGAACCGACGGCCAGGCCCAGCGCACCCTCGGGCAGTGGCAGCGCGTCGTACCAGTCGCCGCCGNNATGGCGGGCGAGGTGCTCGGTGGCGTAGCGGATGTAGAGGCCGATGAGGTGGCGCTGGTGCTCGACGGGCTCGGTCGGCTCGTCGTAGAGCCAGACCGCGGCGCCGAGCCGGCCGCCGTCCTCGGTCGCGAGCGGGACGGCGTAACTGGCGGCGTAGCCGAGGCGGGCGGCGACCTCGCGCTGGCGCGGATCGAGTTCGGGCTCGTTGCGCAGGTCGGGGTGGGCGACCTCGGC
>NZ_LIQY01000360.1 GCF_001418495.1 Streptomyces pathocidini
CCCTCTCGTTCCCGGGCCGCGCGCCGCTCACCGCGCCGTGCCCCCGGCCCGCTCGGCCTTCCCGTCCGCCCGCTCGCGCTCCGCGGCGAGCCCGGCCCGCCGCAGGACGACCGCCTGCCGTACGTAGTCCAGGCCGGTCGCCACGGTCAGCAGCACCGCCACGGCCATCACCCAGAACCGCAGGGTGGCCAGCGGCCCGGTGAGGGCGAGGACGTACATCCCGACCGCGGTGCCCTGAGCGAGCGTCTTCAGCTTGCCGCCGCGGCTGGCCGGTATGACGGCGTGCCGGATGACCCAGAACCGCATCAAGGTGATGCCGAGCTCCCGGGCGAGGATCACGCCCGTGACCCACCAGGGCAGGTCGCCGAGGGCCGAGAGGCAGATCAGGGCCGCGCCCATGATCGCCTTGTCGGCGATCGGGTCGGCGATCTTGCCGAAGTCGGTGACCAGGTTGTACCGGCGGGCCAGATGGCCGTCGAACAGGTCGGTGATCATGGCGATCCCGAACGCCGCCCAGGCGAAGGCCCGCCAGGCCGGGTCGTAGCCGCCGTTGTGCAGCAGCAACAACACGAATCCGGGCACAAGGAGCAGCCGGACCATGGTGAGTATGTTGGCGATGTTCCATAGCGCGGGCTGAGGGACCGTCGGCTTGCTCAATGAGCCTCCCCGCAGCGGAGCACGCCCGGCACCGCCGGCTGCGGAAGCGGGGACTCCGGTCATCTGGCCGCCTCCTCGCCGGGACACGCTCCGTCCACCACAGCTCCGGCGGTTGCCAGCACCTCGGCGACCAGGTCGACGCCCTCGGTGGCCACCACCTTCGCCTCGACCATACGGCCGGGGGCCAGCCCCCGCGATGCCGCGAGGCGCACCTGCCCGTCGGTCTCCGGCGCCTGGTGGGCCGCGCGCCCGACCACGCCGTCGCCTTCGTCCTCGTCCTCGGCTCTCTCGACGAGCACTTCCACGGTCTCGCCCAGCCGCTCCTCGGCGCGCTGCGCGGTCAGTTCCTCCGCGAGCCGCGAGATGTGGGCGAGCCGCTCGGCGACCACGTCCTCGGGCAGCTTGCCGTCGTAGCTGGCGGCCTCGGTGCCGTCCTCGTCGGAGTATCCGAAGACCCCGATCGCGTCCAGCCGGGCACCGGTCAGAAAGCGCTCCAGCTCGGCCAGGTCCTGCTCGGTCTCGCCGGGGAACCCGACGATGAAGTTCGAGCGGGCGCCCGCCAGCGGGGCCTTGGCCCGGACCTGCTCCAGCAGGCCGAGAAAGCGGTCGGTGTCGCCGAACCGGCGCATGGCGCGCAGCACTCCGGGCGCCGAGTGTTGGAAGGACAGGTCGAAGTACGGGGCGACCTTGGGCGTCGAGGTCAGCACGTCGATGAGCCCGGGGCGCATCTCGGCGGGCTGGAGGTAGCTGACCCGGACCCGCTCGATCCCGTCGACCGCCGCGAGCTCCGGCAGGAGCGTCTCCAGCAGCCGGATGTCGCCGAGGTCCTTGCCGTACGAGGTGTTGTTCTCGGAGACCAGCATGATCTCCTTGACGCCCTGCTCGGCCAGCCACCGCGTCTCGGTGAGCACGTCGGAGGGGCGCCGGGAGACGAAGGAGCCGCGGAAGGCCGGGATCGCGCAGAACGAGCAGCGCCGGTCGCAGCCGGAGGCCAGCTTGACCGAAGCGACCGGGCCTGCTTCCAGGCGGCGGCGCAGCGGCGCGCGAGGCCCGGAGGCGGGCGCGACGCCCTCGGGCAGGTCCTCGGGGGCCTCGGGGAGCTCAGTGACGGTTCCGTGCCCGGGCAGCGCCACGTCGGCGCCCTGCCGCTCCACCGGGCTGACCGGCAGCAGCTTGCGCCGGTCGCGCGGGGTGTGCGGGGCGTGGACACCGCCGGAGAGGATGGTCTGCAGCCGGTCGGAGATGTGCGCGTAGTCGTCGAACCCGAGCACGCCGTCGGCCTCGGGAAGCGCCTGTGCGAGCTCCTTGCCGTACCGCTCCGCCATGCAACCGACCGCGACCACCGCCTGCGTACGGCCGTGCCCCTTCAGGTCGTTGGCCTCCAGGAGGGCGTCCACCGAGTCCTTCTTGGCGGCCTCGACGAAGCCGCAGGTGTTGACGACGGCGACATCGGCGGCGGCGGCTTCCGGGACGAGTTCCCACCCGTCCGCCGCCAGGCGGCCTGCGAGCTCCTCGGAGTCCACCTCGTTGCGGGCGCAGCCAAGGGTGACGAGAGCGACGGTACGGGGTTCGGGCATGGGGTCAGCCTACTTCGTCCCGCTGACACCCCCCGCTGCCAGGGGTTCCCGCCCACGACAGCCGCACGGCAGCCACACGACGGCCACATGACGGCCGCGCGGCAGCCGGATGACAGCGGCCCCACGGCCGCGGCCCCCGGCCGCACCGCCCCGAACGCACCGCGGCCCACGCCGCGCGATGGCACGCGCGCGTGGGCCGGAACGGACAGTTCTGGGGTCAGCCCTGGGCCGGGTCGCCCTTGGTGTAGCTGAGCCGCTCAACGTGGCCCTTCTCGTAGCGCTCGTCGATCTCCTTGCCGTTCACGAAGATCTGCACGGCGCCCGCGTTGCCCAGCACGAGGTCGACCTGCTGCTCGTCCGTGAACGTCTCGGAGGCGCCGTCCTTGAGGACGCCCTCGTAGATCAGCCGGCCGCTGTGGTCCTTGGCCGAGACCCAGCTGGTGCCGTCCTGCGCGATCAGCTTGACGGTGACCTTGTCGGCCGGGGCGGCCGCGATGGCGCTGTCCGACGGCTCGGGCGGCAGGACCTCCTTGGTCTTCGCCGCGCTCGGGGTGGAGCTGGGCTTCTGGGAGGAGCCGGTGTCGCTCGCCACCGTGCTCCCGCCCTCGTCGCCGCCGCTGAAGAGCGTGAACCCCACGAACGCGACCACCACGACGATCGCCGCGACCATCGCCGCCGTCCAGTTCGGGCGCCGCGGCTCGGGCCGCATCCGCTCCGCCTCGAACAGCGGCGCCGCCGGGGTCGGCGCGGGCCGCCCGCCGTGCTCGGCGTCGTACTGCTCGATCAGCGGCGCCGGATCGATCCCCATCGCACGGGCGAGCGTACGGATGTGGCCGCGCGCGTAAACGTCACCGCCGCAGCGGGTGAAGTCGTCCTGTTCGATGGCATGGACGATGGGGATGCGCACCCGCGTTCTGGAACTGACCTCGTCGACGGTCAGCGAGGAGTCGATGCGCGCCTTCTGCAGCGCGCGCCCGACCGAGGGACGGTCGTCGTACTCGGCGGAAGGCCGGTCGTCTGCGGGGGAGTTGCCGATGGACACGGGGGCGCCTTTCGAGCGTGTAGCCACCTGTGCTGGGGACTCAGTCTAGGGGTGGTACGAAAGGGTGGGGCAACCGGGGGACGGAAGTCCTTACGCCATCAGGACGGCCGTGCCATCCTCAGGATTCCCTACCCGCTCGTCTTTCCCTGCAACTTGACGTATCGGCAGAGGAAACGGTTGCTCGCTTCCTCATCCTAGAGCGCCGGATCCTGTTAAGGAGTCTCTCCACGGATCACGGCCAGCACTCCTTCGAGTTCGTCCGGCTTCACCAGCACGTCGCGCGCCTTGGACCCCTCGCTCGGGCCGACGACGCCGCGCGACTCCATGAGGTCCATCAGCCGCCCGGCCTTGGCGAACCCGACCCGCAGCTTCCGCTGGAGCATCGAGGTCGAGCCGAACTGGGTGGAGACCACGAGCTCCGCCGCCTGGCACAGCAGGTCGAGGTCGTCGCCGATCTCCTCGTCGATCTCCTTCTTCTGCTGGGAGCCGACCACGACGTCGTCCCGGAAGACCGGCGCCATCTGCTCCTTGCAGTGCCGGACGACGGCGGCGACCTCGGCCTCGGTCACGAAGGCGCCCTGCATACGGGTCGGCTTGTTCGCCCCCATCGGCAGGAACAGGCCGTCGCCCTTGCCGATCAGCTTCTCGGCGCCGGGCTGGTCGAGAATGACCCGGCTGTCGGCCAGCGAGGAGGTCGCGAAGGCGAGCCGTGACGGCACGTTCGCCTTGATCAGGCCGGTGACGACGTCGACGGACGGCCGCTGGGTGGCCAGCACGAGGTGGATGCCGGCCGCGCGCGCGAGCTGGGTGATCCGCACGATCGCGTCCTCGACGTCGCGCGGCGCGACCATCATCAGGTCGGCCAGCTCGTCGACGATCACCAGCAGGTACGGGTACGGCCTGAGCTCGCGCTCGCTGCCCTCGGGCGGCTTCACCTTGCCGCTGCGCACGGCCGCGTTGAAGTCGTCGATGTGCCGGTAGCCGTACGCCGCGAGGTCGTCGTAGCGCAGGTCCATCTCGCGCACGACCCACTGCAGCGCCTCGGCGGCCCGCTTGGGGTTGGTGATGATCGGCGTGATCAGGTGCGGGATGCCCTCGTACGCGGTGAGCTCGACGCGCTTGGGGTCCACGAGCACCATGCGCACGTCCTCGGGGGTCGCACGGACCATGACCGAGGTGATCAGGCAGTTGATGCAGGAGGACTTTCCGGAGCCCGTGGCGCCCGCGACCAGGACGTGCGGCATCTTCGCGATGTTGGCCATCACGTAGCCGCCCTCGACGTCCTTGCCGAGCGCGACGAGCATCGGGTGCTCGTCGCCCGCGGCGTCCGCGAGGCGCAGCACGTCGCCGAGGTTGACCATCTCGCGGTCGGTGTTGGGGATCTCGATGCCGACCGCCGACTTGCCGGGGATCGGGCTGATGATCCGCACGTCGGGGCTGGCCACCGCGTACGCGATGTTCTTGGTGAGCGCGGTGATCCGCTCGACCTTGACGGCCGGGCCCAGCTCGACCTCGTAGCGGGTGACCGTCGGACCGCGGGTGAAGCCGGTGACGGCGGCGTCGACCTTGAACTCCTCGAAGACCCGGGAGAGCGAGGCGACCACGGCGTCGTTGGCGGCGCTGCGCGTCTTGCCGGGGCCGCCCCGCTCCAGCAGGTCGAGGGAGGGCAGGGAGTAGGTGATGTCGCCGGAGAGCTGGAGCTGTTCGGCGCGCGGCGGGAGCCCGTCCGAGGCGGTGGGGGCGGCCTTCGTCAGGTCCGGGACGACGGAGCCGGCGCGGGCGGCGGGCGGCTCGGAGTCGGCCTCGCGGGCGCCGGGCACCTCGACGGTGTACTCCGCCCCGTCCCGGTCCGTGGCGATGCCGTGGCTGAGGTCGGCCACCAGCGGCGAGGGCTGCATGCCGTGCAGGACGGCGCCGTCCAGCGCCGCCGCGGCCGCGGCGGCCACGTCGACGGCGTCCAGCTGCCGGCCCTCCGCGGCGGGGTGGAGGGGCGAACTCCCGCGCGGGGCACGGCGCTTGGAGAGGGCCGCCTCCTCGGCGCTGTCCGGGTCGAGGGCAGCGGAACCCGAGAAGCGGCGTGAGGCGCCGCGTCGCGCCTTCGGGGAGGACTGCTCGCGCCACTGGTCGTCGTACCGCTCGTCGTCGCCCTCCGCGCCGTCCAGCGGCTCGGAGGTGTCCGGTACGAGGCCGAGCTTGGTGCCGAGCAGGCGCAGCCGCTGCGGGATGGCGTTGACGGGGGTGGCGGTGACGACGAGCAGGCCGAAGAGGGTGACGAGGACCAGCAGCGGTACGGCCAGCATCTCGCCGACCGTGAAGAGCAGGGGCGTCGAGGCGGCCCAGCCGATGAGCCCGCCCGCGTCCTGGATCGCCTCGGTGCCCTTCTCGCGGCCCGGGGCGCCGCAGGCGAGGTGGACCTGGCCGAGGACACCGATCACCAGCGCCGAAAGACCGATGACGATCCGCCCGTTGGCCTCCGGCTTCTCCGGGTGCCGGATCAGGCGTACGGCGATGGCGCCGAGGAGTATCGGCACGAGCAGGTCGAGCCGCCCGAAGGCGCCGGTCACCAGCATCTCCACCAGGTCGCCGACGGGGCCGTGCAGGTTCGACCAGGTGCCGGCGGCGATGACCAGGGCGACGCCGAGCAGCAGCAGCGCGAGCCCGTCCTTGCGGTGGGCGGGGTCAAGTCCCTTGGCGCCCCGGCCGACTCCGCGGAACATGGCGCCGACCGCGTGGGCCAGGCCGAGCCACACGGCGCGAGTGAGCCGGTAGACGCCGCCCGTTGGGGACGGTGCGGGCTTGGGCGCGGCCTTCTTGGCGGGCGCCCGCTTCGCAGGGGACCGCTTCTTGGCGGGTGCCGCCGCCTTCTGGGCAGGCGCCTTCTTCGCGGCGCCACCCGTACGGCCCGCGCGCGGTTTCGGGCTGCCCGTCGTGGACCGGGAACCCTTGCCGGACGTACGTGAGGCCATGAGTGCGAGGTTACCGGTGTGAGGCGGCCGGAACACCCGCGCCCAGGCGTTAACCCGTTCGTGTCGCCCGGTCCGCCCTCCGGATTGACGGGGTGTACGGACGGTCCGGCCGGTGACGCCCCGTCAATCGGCGGATGCAGCAAGGGAGATCGCGCCGCCGTGGCGACGGCGGCGCGGGCCCCTGCCCGTCATGTCCGGTTCAGCTCTGGGAGGGCAGTGGGGTCGCGCCACTGCCCGCCCCCGGTTCGAGGGCGTCAAGGGCCCGGCGGAGGCCCGTGAGTTTGCGCTCCAGATGGGCCGCGGTGGCCACCGCGGCCGCGTCGGCGGACTCGTCGAGCTGTTTCGACAGCGCCTCGGCCTGCTCCTCGACGGCCGCCAGCCGTGCGGACAGCTCGGCCAGCAGCCCGGCGGGCTCCTTGGCCTCGTCGTCGGCGCCGGGCCGGTTGCCCTCCAACTGCAGCCGCAGCAGCGCCGCCTGCTCCCGCAGCTGGCAGTTCTTCATGTACAGCTCGACGAAGACCGACACCTTCGCCCGCAGCACCCATGGGTCGAAGGGCTTGGAGATGTAGTCCACCGCCCCCGCCGCGTAACCACGGAACGTGTGGTGCGGTCCGTGGTTGATGGCGGTCAGAAAGATGATGGGAATGTCACGGGTCCGCTCCCGCCGCTTGATGTGCGCGGCGGTCTCGAAACCGTCCATTCCTGGCATCTGGACGTCCAGCAGGATCACCGCGAAGTCGTCCGTCAGCAGCGCCTTGAGCGCTTCCTCCCCTGACGATGCCCGTACCAGCGTCTGATCGAGCGCGGAGAGAATGGCCTCCAGCGCCAGCAGATTCTCCGGCCGGTCATCGACCAGGAGGATCTTGGCCTTCTGCACCATGGCCCGCCCTCCTCGCCCCGGCGTGGGGTGTCCCTTGCTCGTCGAGCCTGGGGAAGCACCGGACGCCGCCCCAAGGGACGACTCCCTGGCGCCGCCCGTCCTTGTGCCGGTCATGGTAGCCGCACCCCGCCTGTCGCCACACCCTGTCACCGTGATGTCACTGTGCACGTAGGCAGAAACGCGGTGGGACGCCAGAAGGTTCCCCGCTTCCCGCGTTTCCATTCGCCTCCCGTCGCCCTCACTCCGCGGCCGATCGCATCCACTGCTCCATCACCGAGAGCAGGTGGTCCGTGTCGACCGGTTTCGTCACGTAGTCGGAGGCCCCCGACTCGATGCTCTTCTCCCGGTCCCCCTTCATCGCCTTCGCAGTCAGCGCGATGATCGGCAGCCCCGCGAACTGGGGCATGCGGCGGATCGCGGCCGTCGTCGCGTAACCGTCCATCTCCGGCATCATGATGTCCATCAGAACGACCGCCACGTCGTCGTGCTGCTCCAGCACCTCGATGCCCTCGCGGCCGTTCTCCGCGTACAGCACCGAGAGGCCGTGCTGCTCCAGCACGCTGGTCAGCGCGAAGACGTTGCGGATGTCGTCGTCGACGATCAGCACCTTCTCGCCGTGGAAGCCGCCCTCGAAGCCGCGCTCCACCAAGTCCCGGCCCTTGCCGAGCCAGGCCTCCTCCGGCATCCGCACGGACGCCCCCGGCGCCCCGGCCGCCGCGGCCGCCTGCTCGGCCGCCGCCGCGGTCCTGCGGCGCAGCCGCGACAGACCGGCGGCGCCGCGCTGGGCCGGCGGCTGCGCCGCCGCCTCCTCGCCGCCGCCCTCGCCGGCCTCCGCCTCGCCCTCGGCGGCGCGCGCCCCGAGCAGCGGGTCGCCCGCGGGCGCCGCGATCGCGGCCGCGCCGGTGGGGCCGGCGGGGGCGAGCTGCGGGTAGCCCTGGGGCGGGAGTTCGCTGGGGTTGAGCGGAAGGTAGAGCGTGAAGGTGGAGCCGCGGCCGGGCTCGCTGGCCGCGTGGATCTCGCCGCCCAGCAGCCGCGCGATCTCCCGGCTGATGGACAGCCCCAGACCCGTACCGCCGTACTTCCTGCTGGTCGTGCCGTCGGCCTGCTTGAACGCCTCGAAGATGACCCGCATCTTGCTGGCCGCGATGCCGATGCCGGTGTCGGTCACCGAGAACGCGATCATCTCGGAGTCGGGGTCGCGCAGCGAGCCGTGCTCCAGCAGCTGTTCGCGGATGGCGGCCGGCACGTCCGGGCCTGCGGGCCTGATGACGAGCTCCACGGCCCCGCCGTCGGTGAACTTCACCGCGTTGGACAGCAGGTTGCGCAGCACCTGCAGCAGCCGCTGCTCGTCGGTGTGCAGCGTGGCGGGCAGCTCGGGCGAGACCCGTACGGCGAAGTCCAGGCCCTTCTCCGCGGTCAGCGGCCGGAAGGTGGCCTCGACGTAGTCCACCAGCTGCACCAGGGCGATACGGGTGGGGCTGACGTCCATCTTGCCCGCCTCGACCTTGGACAGGTCGAGGATGTCGTTGATGAGCTGGAGCAGGTCCGAGCCCGCGCCGTGGATCGTTTCGGCGAACTCCACCTGCTTCGGCGAGAGGTTCCCGTCGGCGTTGTCGGCGAGCAGCTTGGCCAGGATCAGCAGCGAGTTGAGCGGGGTGCGCAGCTCGTGCG
>NZ_LIQY01000361.1 GCF_001418495.1 Streptomyces pathocidini
GGTCGGGGCGGGTGCGGCGGTAGGGGCTGCAGCAGCGGTCAGGCATCGGCGGTCGCGGCATCGCCGAGTGAGGCGGCGGGTGCGGTGGCAGGGGCGGGTGCGGCAGTGGTCGCGGCGTCGGCAGTCGCGGCGTCGCCGAGTAAGGCATCGGCGTGTGCAGCATCTGCAAGTGGCATCGCCGAATGCGGCATCGGCGAGTGCGGGCACGCCCGGTAACGAGGTGATCTCACACCGCGTGACGGAGAGGGAACTCACAGCGGGCGCCGAGACGTTGTCACCTCGTCGCCTGTACGGTCGGACGCCCCGGCCGGAGGGCAGGCGGCACCAGCCCTGCCCGTACGCGATCACAGGAGTCCCGTATGACCACCACCGTCGCCCGTGGCGAACGCCGGGTCAGCCCGGTCTTCCTCGGCATCGCCGCGATCATGGCCGTGTCCGGCTGGGCGGTGTGGGCGGACTACTCGGCGAGCACCGGCTTCGCCGTGTTCCTGTTCGTGGTGTCCGGCTGGATCGTGTCGCTGTGCCTGCACGAGTACGCGCACGCGCGCACCGCGCTGCACGGCGGGGACATCTCGATCGGGGCGAAGGGCTATCTCACCCTGAACCCGCTGAAGTACACACACGCGCTGCTGAGCATTGTGCTGCCGGTGCTGTTCGTGATCGCGGGCGGGNNCAACGCGCTGTTCGCGCTGGCCCTGACGGCCCCGTTCTGGACCGGCGCGGTGGACTCCATGCCGGTCGCGTTCCGCTGCGCGCTGGCGTTCCTCGCGCTGCTCCAGGTGACGGCCGCGATCCTCAACTTCCTGCCGGTGCCGGGCCTGGACGGCTACGGCGTGCTCGAACCCTGGCTCTCCCACGGCATCCGCCGCCAGATGGAGCCGTTCGCCCCCTTCGGCCTCCTCGCCGTCTTCGCCCTCCTGTGGATCCCCGAGGTCAACCATGTCTTCTTCACCGCGGTCGACTCGATCCTGCACGCCCTCGGCGTCTCGGAACTCGAAACCTACCTGGGCCAGGAATGGTTCCGCTTCTGGCAGGGCGAACCCCAACTCCCCATTGGGTCCTGACGACTCGCGTCCGCAGCCGTTACGCCCCGACTTCGTCGACCGTCACGTTCCGTTGGTCCATCTTGACGCGCTGTTCTGGAAGGCGGGATGGTCTGCAAGATGCCGCAACCCACTCGACAACGGAGGTTGGCATGGCACTACGGTTCATGGGCATTGACCCCAACACCGGGGGTGAGGGATCGCCGACGATGTGGGTGGAGGAAGAGTCGGCCGACCTGGTGCTCCAGGGGATCAAGGCCGAGCAGGCGTTGGAGGCGCTGGTCAGCGGTACGGAATGGGAAGACCCCGCCGTGGTCAAACTGTGCGCATCGGCGTTCGAGGCCGTGTGGGAACGCGCCGTCGACCACGAGACCTTCACCGTCTGATCCCATACGCGCGTCCATGCCTGTATCTCCCTCCTCCAGCGCTCAGGCGGCCCGTGAAGCACTCGCTGTTCGCCTCACCCACCTACGCAAGGACGCTGGCCTCACCGGGCGAGAGCTTTCTGTGCGGTGCGGCTGGCATCCCGCGAAGACCACGCGCATTCAGAAGGCTGACGTCGCACCCTCGGACTCCGACATCCGCGCCTGGTGCCGCGCTTGCGGGGCCGAGGACCAAGCCGAGGACCTGATCGCCACCGCTCGGGCGGTGGATTCGATGTACGTGGAGTGGCGCAGGCTCCACGGGAACGGCATGCGCAAGGGGCAGGAAGACGTATACGCGCTGTACGAGCGGACGTCGGTCACGCGCGTGTACGTTTCCAACGTCGTCCCGGGCTTCTTCCAGACACCTGGCTATGCGACAGCGCTCATGAGCCGCTTCACCCACTTCCAGGGCACTCCGAACGACATCGCCCAGGCCGTTGCCGCGCGCGTCGCCCGCTCCCGCTTCCTCTTCGAGGGGAACCACCGCTTCGTCGTGCTCATGGAGGAGTGCGTTCTGCGCTACCGCATGGGCGACGCCGAGACATTGGCCGGACAACTGCAGCACCTGCTCGCCGTATTGCCGCTGCCATCGGTCTCCCTCGGAATCATCCCGCTCGCCGCCGAACGCACCATCTGGCCTCTGGAAGCGTTCTACCTCCACGACGGCGCACGCAACGTCGTGGAGACCCTCACTGCCGAGATCAATATCGTCCAACCGCGCGAACTCACCGACTACAGCCGGGCATTCGTCGAACTGTCGAAGATCGCCGTACACGGCGACCGTGCGCGCGGGCACATCACCGCAGCGCTCGACGCCCTGGGGTGAATCCCCCGCAACTTCCCGCAACTTCCTGGAGCCCGCTCTCCCCTCGTCCCTACGGTCCACCACAGAGACCACGGGCGAAACGGAGGACGGGATGGACGCTCCCGGAGCATCGGAACCGCCCCGCATGACACTGCGCGTCAGCCGTGACGGCGGGCAGAGCTGGGGGCCTCGACGCGCGGTCCGATCCGGTGACCCGGAGCGGCTGCCTGCCCCCCCTCGCCTACCCGCCGTGTCAATGCCCGCTGCACTGCGACCAGCGTGAGGCGAAGACGAACCGGTGACCGTCCGATCGATCATTCGAGTCGCCGACTCCGGCCCCTGTCGCGCCACACGGGAATCCCGCCCCGGCCGCCGTTCCTGGCAGGACCCGGCCGGGGCAGGCGGGCCCACAAGGCCCGAGCACGACCGGTGCGCGCATAAGCCGCGCCGACCACACATCGGAGAGGATCTCATGTCCACTCTCACCACCGAGCGGACAATCGCCCGCTCCCTCATGGAGACCAAGCTGTTCGACCGGCTCGTGGCGACCCTGGCTCGGGACCACCGGATGACGCTGCCGCGCGCCACCCGCGTCATGGACCAGGCGCTCGCCTATCTGGCCACCTGCGCGCAGCGGCCCGTCGGTTCGCCCGTGCTCAGCCCCAGCCCGACCGTGGATCTGGGATGGCACGTCTTTCTCCAGTACACCGAGCCGTACGACCGGTGGTTCGCGTCCCACCGCTGGCGGAAGGTCCACCACCACCCCTTCGACGAGCAAGGCGTCGCGTACGAGCCCGCCTCAGTCGTCATCCCCCGCACTGTCGACGCCATCGAGACGGCGGGCTTCGCGGTGGACGAGGAGCTGTGGGCAGCGACGTCACTCAACTGCTCGCAGGGCGGCGCCCCGAAGAACTGCGGCGATGACGGCAAGGGCGGCAACGAGCCCACGGGCTGCTGACCTCAGAACACAACGGACTGTCGGCCTCCGCCTCCCACGTCGCGGAGGTCGACCGGCCTCACAAGGAGCGGAATGAGCAAGGACCGCACGGGCACCAGCCGAGTCACCGTCTTCCGCCTGCTGTACGACTGGCCCGACCGGCACTGCGTCGTCGCATACACGGCCGCTGATTCACTGTCCGCCGTCGTCGCCACGATCCCCGTACCGGGAGTGGAGGGGAGCGACCCCGATCTCGCGCGGGTGGCTGCCGCTCACGCCCCAGGGCGGCTCTACGGCGGGCCGAAGCAGCACGCCGAGGGCGCCTGGTTGGTCAACGTCGGCACCGGTGCGCGGCTCGTCCCCCCGCCCACCTCGTTCGAGGCTCACGCGCCGTGGCGGCTCGAACAACTCCGGTCGTACGAACTGGATACGACCATGTACGGCTACGACAGGGTGCACGTCGGGCAGTTCGAGCTCATCGACTCGGCGCTCGCGGAGAAGGCACACGCGCTGCTGGCCACACCGGCGTCCGTGACCGCTCTACGCTCGCGAGTATGAGCGACGACACCCCAGGCCGTGGGCCGGTCCGTGACGCCTCCGTTGTGGTGGCGCGGGACGCCGCCGGGCTGGTAGCGGTGTTGAGCGCCGTTTTCCCCCGGCACGGCGGCGAGTACCTCTTCCTGCCCGGTGGACGGAAGGAGGCCGGGGAGAGTGACGAGGCGTGTGCGCGGCGGGAGTTGCGGGAAGAGGCTGGGGTCACTGCCGCGTCCTGGAAGTCGCTCGGGTCGTACGCCATCTCGCTCGACTCGGCGGCGCGGGTGCACCTCTTCGAGGCTCGGGACCTTGCGTATGGGGCGCAGGAACTGACCGCCTCGGAAGCGGACTTCAAGCTCTCCTGGTGGCCTCTGGGCGAGGCGATCGGCGCGGCCGTGGAGGGGCGGTTTCTCCTTCCCGCGGGACCGCTGGCGCTGCTGCTCGCACAGCGGGCGGGGCGAATCGGCAAGGCCCGGCCCGTACGTCCCGGCGGCGCGGGGGATCGCGTGGGCGACCTCCCGGCTCCGCGCCCCCTGGGCCCGCAGGCGACCTCCTGACCCGCGTTCAGGACGTCCGCTTATCATCGTCGGGATTTCCGGCGGAACCTCGGCTTCCGCCGGATGACGACCATGACGTGGAGGAATGATCGTGCGCTACCGCGAGCTGGGACGCAGTGGGCTGTCCGTGTCCGAGATCGGCTACGGGACCTGGGGCATCGGTGAGTCCGGGTCCGGCTGGGTGGGCGCCACCGAGGACGAGTCCGTGCGGGCCCTGCACCGCGGGATCGACCTCGGCGTGAACTTCATCGACACCGCCCGCGGCTACGCGGAGAGCGAGCGGATCGTCGGCCGCGTCGTCCGCGAGCGGTCCGGCGCCGGCGTGCTCGTCGCGACCAAGGTCGGGCCGAAGAACGGGATGTTCCCCGCACCCGGCGGCCTGGACCCGGCCGAGACCTTCCCCGGCGCGCACATCCGCGAGAGCGTCGAGACGAGCCTGCGCACCACGGGCCTCGACCACTTCGACGTCCTGCAGTTCCACGTCTGGCACGACGAGTGGATGGGCCGCGGCGACTGGCTGGAGACGATCGCCGAGCTGAAGCAGGAGGGCAAGATCCGCCTCTTCGGTATCTCCAACAACGACCACCAGCCGCACAACGCGCTCGAACTCGTCCGCAGCGGCGTCCTGGACACCGTCCAGGTCATCTACAACGTCTTCGACCAGTCGCCCGCCGACGCGCTGCTGCCCGCCTGCGAGGAGCACGGCGTCGGCGTCATCGTGCGGGTCGCGCTGGACGAGGGCGGCCTCACCGGCCGGATCACCGCCGACACGACCTTCCCCGAGGGCGACGTGCGCCGCCACTACTTCCGCGGCGACCGCCCGGCGCAGGTCGAGCGGCGCGTGGCCGCGATCGTCGACGAGCTCGGGATCGCCCCCGACGAGATCGCCGAGTACGCCCTGCGGTTCGTGCTGAGCTCACCCGCGGTCTCCACGGTCATCCCCGGCATGCGCAGGGTGCGCAACGTCGAGCGCAACACGGCCGTCAGCGACGGGCGGACGCTCACCGCCGACCAGCTGGCCGCGCTGGCCAAGCACCGGTGGGAGCGCAACTTCTACAGCTGACGGCCGGGGCGCGGCTGGGCCCTCATCCCCAGGCCATCCCGGGCGCAGGTGGCGGGGGCTCCGGAAGCCGCGGACCGGGCTCCGGCCCCTGCCCCGGGGTCAGTGGCGCGCCGCTGCCTCGGCGCGCTGCGCGCGGGCCCGGCGGACGGAGAACCAGGTCATGTTGGACGAGACGCCCGCCATCATGATCCAGACGACGCCCACGAGCCAGCTGCCCTGGACGAAGGAGACGACCGCGGCGACCGTGGTCAGCACGCAGACGGCGAGGGCGAAGAGGGCGAGGCGGGGCATGAGGGCTGACTCCTGGGCTCCTGTCCGGGGGCGGGATCCCCGCCATTGTCCCTCACGCCCCGCCATCGCCCTACACGTCCGTGACCCGCAGGCCCGCGTGGGCCTTGTAGCGGCGGTTCGTGGACACGAGGTTGGCGGTCAGGGACTCGATCTGGTGGGCGTTGCGCAGGCGGCCCGCGAAGACGCCGCGGACGCCGGGGATGCGGGCGGCCAGGGCCTGTACGAGGTCGGTGTCCGCACGCACCTCCCCCAGCACCATCACGTCGGTGTCGATCGACTCGATCGCCTCGTCCTGGAGCAGCGCCGCCGACAGGTGGTGGAACGCGGCGGTCACCCGCGACTCCGGCAGCAGGGCCGCCGCCTGCTCGGCGGCGCTGCCCTCCTCCGGGCGGATCGCGTAGGCGCCCTTCTTGTCGAAGCCCAGCGGGTTCACGCAGTCGACGACCAGCTTCCCCGCCAGTTCCTCGCGCAGCCCCTCCAGCGTCTTGCCGTGCCCGTCCCACGGCACGGCCACGATCACGACGTCGCTGCGCCGCGCGCACTCCGCGTTCTCGAACCCCTCGGTGCCCAGGCCCAGTTCGGCGGCCGCGGTCCGCGCACGCTCCTCGCGGCGCGAGCCGATGAGCACCTTCTGGCCGGCCCTGGCCAGCCGGTACGCGAGCCCGCGGCCCTGGTCACCGGTGCCGCCGAGGACCCCGACCACCAGGCCGGACGCGTCCGGCAGGTCCCAGGGGTCCTTGGCGGGCGCAGACGCGGGCGCGGACGCGGCGGAAGCAGCGGAGCCAGAGCCGGAGCCGGCAGTCCTGTTCGCTTCGCCAGGACCGGCGGTCGTGTTCGCTTCGTCGGGAGAAGTCGTCATACGGCGATACTGCCAGGTCCGGCCCCATAACCCTACTCGCGGGTCACTTGACGCTGCCCTCGGTCAGCCCCGTACGCCAGTACCGCTGCAACACGCCCATCAGCACCATCAGCGGGAGCACGGACAGGAACGCGCCGCCGACCGTGTACTGGTACAGCACGGGCTGCCGGTCGGCATAGCCGGTCCACGTGGTCAGGCCCAGCTGGAGCGGGTACAGGTCGGAGTCGGAGAGCATCACCAGCGGCAGGAAGAAGTTGTTCCAGATGTGCACGAACTGGAACAGGAAGACGGTGACCAGCGCCGGCGTCATCAGCCGCAGCACCAGCCGGAAGAAGATCCGCGCCTCCCCCGCCCCGTCGATCCGCGCCGCCTCCAGCAGCGAGTCCGGCACGGCCGCCGCCGCGTAGATCCGGCAGAGGTAGACGCCGAACGGGCTGACGACGCTGGGCACCAGCACCGCCCAGTACGTGTTGGCGAGCCCGATTTCACTGAACAGCAGGTAGAGCGGCAGGGCCAGGGCCGTGCCCGGGATGAGGACCCCGGCCAGGAACACGTTGAAGACAGTCTCCCGCCCCGGGAAGGGGAACTTCGCCAGCGCGTAGCCGGCGGCCGCCGAGAGCAGTGTGGAGGCGACCGCGCCGGCCCCCGCGTACAGGAGGCTGTTGGCGAACCAGCGGACGTAGATCCCGTCCTCGTACGCGAGCAGGTCGCCGAGGTACTCCAGCGGGCGCGGGTCGGCGAACCAGAAGCCGAAGGTGCCGAAGAGGCCCTCGGTGTTCTTGGTGGCCGAGACCACCAGCCAGTAGACGGGCACGAGGAAGTAGACGGCCGCGACGGCCAGCAGCGAGCGCGTGATGATCCGGTGGCGCAGCGGCGGCCGGCCCGGCCCGCCCGCCTTGGCCACGGCCGTGGCGCCCGACCGGCGGGCGGCGGCCCGGCCCGAGTCCCGGTCCTCCGACACGAGCGTCATGCGCCGTCCTTCCCCCGCCGTCCGACGACCCGCAGGAAGCCGAAGGACAGCGCGCAGGCCACGAGCGCCAACAGCACGGCCTCGGCCGCCGCGACGTTCTGGTTGTTGCTCTTGAACGCCTCGTTGTACGCGTTCAGGTTGGGCGTGTAGCCGGAGTCGATGGAGTTCGTCAGCGGCTGGAGCACCAGCGGCTCGGCGAACAGCTGGAGCGTGCCGATGATGCTGAAGACCGTGGTCAGCACCAACGCGGGCCTGATCAGCGGCAGTTTGATGTGGCGGGCGACCTGCCAGGCATTGGCACCGTCGATCCGCGCCGCCTCGTACAGCTCGACCGGCACCGACTTCAGCTGGGCGATCAGGACGAGCATGTTGTAGCCCGCGTACTGCCAGGTGACGATGTTGGCGATGGCCCACAGCACGCTGGAGCGCGAGAGGAAGTCCACGTCCCAGCCGACCGAGCCGGCCATCTCCACGAACGGGCTGATGCCCGGCACGTAGAGGAAGCCCCACAGGATCGAGGCGATCACGCCGGGCACGCCGTACGGCAGGAAGAACGCCGTGCGGAAGAAGCCGACCCAGCGCGCGGAGGCGGCCTCCAGCAGCAGCGCGAGTGCGGTGGCGAGCACGATCATCAGCGGCACCTGCACGAGGCCGAACAGCAGCACCCGCCCGAACCCGGCGGTGAACGTGGGGTCCTGGAGGGCCTGGGCGTAGTTGTCCAGGCCGGTGAACACCTCGTGCGCCCCGCCGCCGAGGCCGAGCGGCCCGGACCGCTCGACCTTCAGCAGGCTGGTGTAGAGCGCGTACGCGATGGGGGCGACGAAGCAGAGGAGGAACAGGGCGGCGAAGGGCAGCAGGAACCCGGACGCCGCCCGGGCGTTGCGGATCTCGCCGCGGGTCGGCCGCCTCACCCGGCCGCCACCTTCAGGCCCTTGTTCCTCAGGTCGTCCACGGTCTGCCGCTGCACCTTGGCCAGGACCGAGCGGAAGGAGCCGCCGCCGGTGAGCACCGCGGTGAAGGCGTCGCCGAAGCGCTGGTAGAGGGTGTCCGTGGCCGGGCCCCACTGCCAGCTGGTGTCCACGGCCTTGCCGGCCTCCTGGAAGACCTTGCTGTAGTCTTGGCCGCCGAAGAACTCCTTGTGGTTCTCCATGTCGGCGTCGGTCCAGCCGGATACGGCGCTGGGCCAGCCGTAGCCGCCGTCGATCAGGAGCTTGACCGACTCGGGGTCGGTGTTGAGCCAGACCGCGAAGTCCATGGCGTCCTGGGGGTACTGGGTGCCGCGGAAGACGGCGGTGGTCGAACCGCCCCAGTTGGCCGAGGCGTTCTCGCCCTTCTTCCACTGCGGCAGCGGTGCGACCCGCCACTTCCCGGCGGTCTTCGGCGCGTTGCCGACCAGCAGCGCGTCGCCCCAACTGGCGCCAACCCAGGCGGGGATGGCACCGGTCTGGATGTCCTTGTACCAGACGCTCTGCCGGTCGGGGACGGTCTTGATCAGCTTCTGCCGGACGAGCGCCTCCCAGTAGTCGGCGACCCTGCGCGTGGGCTCGTCGTCGATGGAGACCGTCCAGGTGTCGCCGTCGACGGCGAACCAGCGGGCCCCGGCCTGCCAGGCGAGGCCGGCGAAGCGGTTGCCGTTGGTGGCCGAGAAGGTCTCGATCCAGGCGCCCTTCCTGCGGATCGCCTTGGCCGCGGCCTCGTACTCGTCCCAGGTCGCCGGGGTCTCGATCTCCCACCGGTCGAAGAGGTCCTGGCGCAGGAACAGGCCCATCGGGCCCGAGGCCTGAGGGATGGCGAAGACGGCGTCGCCGAAGACGCTCTGCTGCCACTGCCAGCCCTCGAACTTGGACTTGACGCCGGCGGCGCCGTACTTCGTCAGGTCCAGCAGCCCGTCGTCGAGGAGGAAGCTGGGCACGATCGGGTACTCGACCTGGCCGAGGTCGGGCGGATTGCCGGCCTTGACGGCGGCGTGCATCTTCGCGTACTGGGCGCCGTTGACGGCCGACACCTGCTCCAACTCGATCCGCACGTCCGGGTTCTTGCTGTTCCACAGGGCGACGGGCTGGTCGATGCCAGGCACCCAGGACCAGAAGGTGAGCGTGATCTTCTCGCCCTTCTTCCGCCCCTTCGGCTCGCCCTCGCCGTACTCGGAGCCGCCGCAGCCGGCGAGCGCGAAGCCCGCGGCGGCGGCCGCGGCTCCGCCGAGAACGGTGCGGCGGGCGGGGCGTGGGCCCGGGCCGGTTCCAGATGCGCTCATGACAGCTCCTCCACGGGGATCCGGCGAAAGTGATCGTGGTGTACGTGCCCCATCGCATACGAGCGCGAGCGCGGACGATTCAGACGTAGGACGTCCCTTGTCCTGCCGCCCGAACCATAGGGAGGGCCCAACTGGTCGTCAAGGCACGCCACATGAACATCAGGTGCGCGGCGGGCGACGCCCGACACCCGTGCGAGGGATGTTGCGCCCGGAGCCTCCCCGCCCCACGCGCGCGTAGGGCAGGATGCGCGGCCATGGACGCCGTACGGGTCGCGCTGCTGCGGGAAGTGCTCGCCGGGACCGAGTGGCTGGAGGCCACCCGGCGGTTCGCGGGCTCCCTGCGGACCTCTCTCGCGCCGCACGGCGGCGGGCTGCTGCTGGTGGGCGGCGAGGCGTACGAGCCGTGGCATCTGGCGGCGCACCTCGACGACGAGGCGGCGTGGTCCGGGCTGCCGGAGCTGTCCCCCACCCTCGTACGGCACCGGGTGCGGGCCGGCGAGCCGCCGCACCTGGCGGTGGGGCTGGGCCGCCTGGAGGCTGCCGGGCGCGGCGAGACGCTGCTGGTGGTGGCGCCGGATCCGCCGGGCGGGCCGCTGCTGGAGCGCGTCCACGGCGCGCGGCGGGCCGGGGCGACCGTGCTGGCACTGGACGGCGGCGACCGCGATCTGCACGCGCTGGCGCACGAGGCACTGGCGGTTCCCGCGGACAGCGACGAGATCGAGCTGGACACGGTCCAGCACCTGGTCAGCGCCGCCGCCGGCGAGAACCGCGTCCCGGGCCCCCGGACCCACTGCTCCTTCCGCGACCGTGTAACCCGCCTCGCGGAACACCTCACGTCACCCCCGCCTACGCGCTGGTGAGCACTGCCGCGAAGGGTGAACGCCCCCCCCGGGTGCCGCCGGGTTCGGCATCGCCGGGCCTCACGGCGCGGGTCACGCGCCGTTCGCGGCGAAAACCTTCCCGCCGCGACGGCGGAACGTCGGACGGCGCGGACCGGCGGTCCGAGCAGGCGGCGGTCCGTGCGGGCGACGGTCCGGCAGGCGGACCGCCGGGCCCAGGCCGCCGTGCGGTCGGGAGCCTCAGCGGACCCGGCGGCCGGGGCCGCGACTGACTCCTAAGGCTCCGCCCGACCCGCGAGGCGGCCCGCCGACGCCGGGTGTCAGCCCTCGTCCGCCTCCCGCCCGGCAGGGCCCCCGTCGTGCCAGCGCGGGTCGTTCTCCCATTGGAGGTTGCGTTCCGCCGCTGTCCGCATGGCGTCCTCGGCCTCGGGGCGAGTGGCGTAGGGGCCGAAGCGGTCCTTGGCCGGGCACTCCGGACCCTCCTCGACCTTCTTGTGCTCCAGGCAGTAGTACCACTCGCCCGGCTTGCCGACCGTTCTCTTCTTGAACAGCGCCATGGTCGCGGCTCCTCTCTCTGCCGCCATGCTGCCCGATCGGCTCTCGATACACTCGCCGGCATGTCTGGCCAGTCGCTTCTCGCCCCCGGGACCCTGTCC
>NZ_LIQY01000362.1 GCF_001418495.1 Streptomyces pathocidini
TGAAGCCGTCGGAGGCGAAGGGGTCGGTGTTGTCGCCGGTCGAGATGTACAGGTCGCCGGTCGGGCCGAAGGCGAGCGAGCCCGCCATATGGGAGTTGGCCCGCCCCTCGCCGCGATAGGTGGGAATCTCCAGCAGCCGCTTCTCGGAGCCGGTGTCGACGGTGTCACCGCTGACCGTGAACCGCGACAGGTTGAGCCGCTTCGCCGTCTTGTCGGAGTGCAGCAGATACAGCCAGTGGTTGGCCGCGAAGCCCGGGTCGAGGGCCAGGCCGAGCAGCCCGTCGGACTGGCTGGTCATGTCGGGGCTGTACTCGAGGTCGAGCGCCGTGGTGACCTTCAGCGTCTCCTGGTCGACGACCTTGAGCTTGCCGGTCCGCTCGATGAAGAACACCCGCCGGTCGGGCGCGACACCCAGCTCGAAGGGGTCGGCCAGGTCGTCGGTCACCAGCGGGGTGCGCTGGAAGTTGCCGGTCTGTGTGGCCGAGCAGTCGCCCTCCGCGGCGCCGGCGGCCCACTGGATGCCGCCGAGCAGGTGCCGTACGAAGTACGGCTCGGAGAAGGCCGCCTTGTCGTGGCCGCCCGCGGTGAACCAGGAGCGCCCGCCGTCGTACTTCTGGCACCACGACCACGGGTGGTCGACGCCCTCGTCCAGGCCCGAGATGCCGTCGCGCACCTTGATCTGCGCGAGCGTGTGCACCTTCCCGGTCGGGTTGGTGCGCCAGTTGTACCACTCCTCGGAGCGCTCCCAGAGCTCCGGAAGCCCCTTGGTGGAGGGGTGCGCGTGGTCCAGCACCTTGACCCGGCCGGTCTGCACGGCGGGGTGCTTGTCGAAGATCGCCCCGACCAGCCCCTCGTACCAGCCCCAGTCCCGCTCACTGGCCGAGGCTGCGTGGACGCCCACCCAGCCGCCGCCTCCGCGGACGTACTTCTGGAACGCCGCCCGCTGGTCGGCGTTCAGCAAGTCGCCCTTCTCCGGGGTGGAGTTGGTGTTGTTGAAGACGATGGCCTGGAAACGGGCGAGGTTCTCGTCGGTGAACGCGGCGGCGTCTTCGGTGGCCTCGACCTCGAAGCCGTGCTCGGCACCGAGCTTCTCGATGGCCTCGATCCCGGCGGGGATGGAGTCGTGCCGGAAGTTCGTGACCTTGGAGAAGACGAGCACGCGGAACGCGGCGTCTTCGGCCGCGCTGCCGGGCGCCGCGGCCAGAAGGGAGAGGAGCAGGCCGAGGAGAGCACCGAGAGCGGTGCGGCGAGTGCCGCTCGGAGACGGGCCTCTTCGGGGCTTGCGCGTACGCGATGGCAGAGGACTCATGGCGCTCCCGGTGCTGGTGGGGCAGCTACGGCGGCCCGTGGCGGCGAGCAGGGGATTGAAAGCGCTTTCTGAGTTGCGCCGCTCAGGTTAAGTTCCCGTTCTCATGGGGTCAATGGGATGGACGGGCGCGATGTGGCGCTGGGACAGGGCTAATTGACGTACCGTCATGGCGCCCGCCGCGCGTCGGCGCCGGTGAGCTCCGGGTGCGCTCTCGCCCCGTCTCCCTGGCATCTCTGTTGAGCCCCCAGCCCGCTCCTCGGACCTCGGACTCGGACAGGCGTTATCCACAGCCCTGGCGTGAGAGCCCGGCGTCGGGAGAGGGTTGACCCCGGGACCGGACGGAGCGGAATGCTTGGAGGCGAGCCGCATGACACAGCAGGCCGAGGGCACGACGGGCACCGGCGCGGCGTACCGCACGGACCACCTGGAGCGGCCGGACGGCGCACGCGTGATGACGTACACCTGGCTGCCACGGGCCGGCGAACGCCCACGCGCGGTGGTGCAGATCGCCCATGGCGCGGCGGAACACGGCCTGCGCTACGACCGCTTCGCCCGCTTTCTGGCGGCCCACGGCTACGC
>NZ_LIQY01000363.1 GCF_001418495.1 Streptomyces pathocidini
GGTCAGGGCAACCCCGAAGGAGGCCCCAGCAACCCCGGAGAAGGCCCCCGCATCTCCAAAGGAGGCCCCCGCACCTCCGAAGAATCCAGGGGCAACTACCGCCCCGTCACCTGAAGTTGCCCCTTGGGCACACCTCGTTCACATCTCCTTGCGGCCTCGTCCACGCCGCGCCGAGAGCGTCGGGCGCGTGATGAGACGAACAAGGGAGCGAGCGGCCGGGGCCGCCGTCGGAGCCGCCGGGGTCGAGGCGCCCCGGCGGCTGTACGCGGACCCCGGCCTGCCCGACCGGATCTTCCGCTCGGTCGCGCGCGGCGGCGGAGGGCTCGTACTGGCCGTCATGCTGCTCGTCGGCGGCTTCCTCCTCTACCGCGCGTGGCAAGCGCTGTCCAAGGCGGGCTGGGGCTTCGTCACCACCGAGGCCTGGGAGCCGGACGCCGGGAACTTCGGTATCGCGGCGGTGCTGACCGGCACGGTGCTGATCGCCCTGGTCGCCATCGCCGTCGCGGTGCCGCTCGCGGTCGGCTCGGCCCTCTACATCTCCGAGTACGCCCCGCCGCGCCTGCGCCGGACTCTGGTCAGCGTGGTGGACCTGATGGCCGCCGTGCCGTCCGTGGTCTACGGCCTGTGGGGCCTGTTCTTCTTCCAGAGCCACGTCCTCGGCACGGCCCGCTGGATCGCCACGTACCTCGGCTGGATTCCCCTGTTCACGGTGGACGGCGCCGACCCCACCGACCCGCTCGCCACCGAGACGGTCTTCACCTCCTCCACCTTCATCGCGGGCGTCGTGGTCGCCATGATGGTCGCGCCGATCGCCTGCTCGGTGATGCGCGAGGTGTTCTCCCAGGCCCCGGTCGGTGAGCGCGAGGGCGCGTACGCGCTGGGCGCCACCCGCTGGGGCATGATCCGCAGCGTCGTCCTGCCGTTCGGCAAGGGCGGCGTGATCGGCGGCACGATGCTCGGCCTCGGCCGGGCGCTCGGCGAGACCATCGCGGTCTACCTGATCATCTCGCCGGTCTTCGTCATCCAGCCGCACCTCCTGCAGAACGGCACGAGTTCGGTCGCCGCGCTCATCGCCCTGCGCTTCGGCGAGGCCAGTGAGTTCGGGATGTCGGCGCTGATGGCCGCGGGCCTCGCGCTCTTCCTCATGACCCTCGTCGTCAACTTCGCCGCGTCGTCGATCGTCGCCCGCAGCCGGTCCGGCGCGGCCAGCGACTCCTGAGGGGACCGCCATGACCGCTGAGGGGACCGCCATGACCGCCACCGCGCCGGCCACCGGGCCGGCCGGCCCCGCGAGCACCGATCCGCCGAAACCGCAGCGGAGTTCACCGCGCACCACCCTCCCCGCGCCCCGGCGCACCGAGGACCGGCGCCGCGGCACCTCCCTGCTGCGCGCCACCGACGCGTACGCCCTGCTGGGCTCGGCCGCCGCCGCGCTCAGCCTCACCGCCCTGCTGTTCGACCGGCTGCTGCCGTTCGACGGCGCCGTGGGCTTCACCGTCATCGCGTACGCGCTCTTCCTCGGCTGCTACGCGCTCGTGGTCTCCTTCGACGAGGATGGCCCGGCCGTACGCGACCGGGTCGCGGCGGTCGTCGTGCAGAGCCTGGGTCTGGTGATGGTCACGGCGCTCGCGTTCGTGGTCGTCTACACCCTGTGGGAGGGCCGCAGGGCGCTGCCGCACCTGAACTTCTACATCCAGGACATGCGCACGGCCGGCCCGCTCGACCCGCTGTCGGCCGGCGGCATCCTGCACGCGATCGTCGGCACGCTGGAGCAGATCCTCATCGCGCTGGCGATCACCGTGCCCAGCGGGCTGGTCTGCGCGGTCTTCCTCAACGAAGTCCCGGGCCGGTTCGCCCGGTTCGTGCGGACCATCGTCGAGGCGATGACCGCGCTGCCGTCGATCGTCGCCGGCCTGTTCATCTACGCGACCGTGATCCTGGCGCTCGGCTTCGAGCGGTCCGGCCTCGCGGCGGCGCTCGCGCTCGGTGTGATGATGCTGCCGATCATCATCCGCGCCGCGGACGTCGTCCTGCGGCTGGTCCCGGGCACCCTGCGCGAGGCCTCGTATGCGCTGGGCACCTCGCGCTGGCGCACCGTCTGGCACGTCGTGCTGCCCACCGCCCGCTCCGGGCTGACCACTTCGGTGATCCTCGGCACGGCGCGGGGCGTCGGCGAGACCTCGCCGGTGCTGCTCACCGCGGGTTTCACGGCCGAGCTCAACGCCGATCCGCTGTCCGGCCCGCAGGTGTCGCTGCCGCTGGCCACCTTCGAGTTCGTCAAGTCCCCTGAGCCCACGATGATCGCGCGCGGCTTCGGCACGGCGGCGGTGCTGATGCTGCTCGTGCTGGTGCTGTTCATCGCGGCCCGGGTCATCGGCGGGCGCGGGCCCGGCCAGCTGACCCGCCGCCAGGAGCACCGCCGGGTGCTGGCCTCCCGCCGCGACGCCGAGCGCTTCGCGGCGCGCTCCCCGCGCACGTACGCCGACCGAGACCCGCACCAGAGCAACGACGATCCTTCCGCCGAGCCCTCCCCGACGAGGAGTCCGCAGTGAAACCCGCAACCGTCCCCCGGCTGTTCGCGGCCGTCGCAGGCCTGCTCTGCGCCCTCCTGGCCGTCCATCCGCCCACGGCCTGGGCCGCCTCGTACACGAAGATCAGCGGGGCGGGCTCGACGTGGAGCTCCAACGCGCTCGACCAGTGGCGGCGCAACGTCACCCAGTACGGCATGACGGTCAACTACTCGGCCGTCGGCTCCTCGGTGGGCCGCGAGCAGTTCAAGAACGGCACGGCGGACTTCGCCGTCTCCGAAATCCCTTACGGGCTCACCGAGTTCGGCAACACCGACGCCCCGCCCAAGCGCGGCTACGCGTACATGCCGATCGTGGCGGGCGGTACCGCGTTCATGTACAACCTCAAGATCGGCGGCAAGAAGGTCACCAACCTGCGGCTGTCGGGGGCGGTCCTCACGAAGATCTTCACCGGGAAGATCACGCTGTGGAACGACCCCGCGATCCGGGCCGACAACCCCGGTCTGACCCTCCCGGCACGCAAGGTGGTGCCGGTCGTGCGCTCCGACGGCTCGGGCACGACGGCGCAGTTCACCACGTGGATGGCCAAGGAGCACGGCTCGCTCTGGAACGACTACTGCCGGCGGGCGGGCAAGCCGACGCCCTGCGGCATGACCTCGTACTACCCGGTCATCCCCGGCTCCGGCTTCACCGCCCAGTCCGGCTCGCTGGGCGTGGCGGGATACGTCAAGCAGCCGAAGTACGAGGGCGCCATCACGTATGTGGAGTACTCGTACGCGATCAAGACCGGGTTCCCGGTGGCCAAGCTGCTCAACAAGGCGGACTACTACGTCGAGCCGACGGCCTCAAGCGTCGCGGTCGCCCTGCTCAAGGCCCAGATCAACGAGAACAAGAACTCCCCGAACTACCTGACGCAGATCCTCGACAACGTCTACCGGAACGCGGACCGGCGGGCCTATCCGCTCTCCAGCTACAGCTACATGGTCATCCCGACCTCGACCGAGAAGCCGTTCACCACGGCCAAGGGCAAGACGCTCGGCGCGTTCAACTACTACTTCCTCTGCGAGGGCCAGCAGCAGGCCGAGAAGCTGGGGTACTCGCCGCTGCCGATCAACCTCGTGCAGGCGGGGCTCAAGCAGGTCGCCAGGATCCCCGGCGTGCAGACGCAGAACATCGCCATCAAGGACTGCCGCAACCCCACGTTCTCCTCCGACGGCACCAACACCCTCGCCAAGAACGCCCCGTTCCCGCGCGACTGCGACAAGCGCGGACCGACGCAGTGCACCACGGGCACCGCGGGCGCCAAGAACCCGACCCCGGTCAAGCCGAGTGCGCAGGGCGGCAGCAACGGCGGCTCGGGCAGCGGGGGTTCGGGCTCCGGAGGCTCGGGTTCCGGCGGTGGTTCGGGCTCGGGCGGTGGCTCCGGCGGCGGCTCCGGCTCGGGCGGCAGAGGCGGTACGAGTGGTGCCGGCGGCGGGTCCGGCTCCTCGGGTGGCGCGGACGGCGGCGCCGACGGCGGCGGTGCGAACGGCGGGGGAGGCGCCGGAGCCGACGGCGGCACCATGGTCGACCCCGACACGGGCGAGCTGATCAGCAGCGGCGACGGCACCGGCGACTCCTCGGTGGCCGCCAACCCCATGAACCTCGCGGCCGACGGCTCGGTCGGCCTGCGCGGCGCCCTGATGGCGCTCTCGGCCGCCCTCCTCATCGGCGTCGTCGTCGGACCGCCCGTCACCGCCCGCCTGCTGGCGGCGCGGGCCCGGCGCAACGGAGGTGCGCTGTGAGCAGGGCGAGCCGCGGGCGTACGGCAGTCGGTCTCGCGCTCCTCCTGGCCGCCCTGGTGGTGGGGCTGCTGCCGCTGCCGCCGGTGAGCCAGGCGCGGGCCGCGGAGGCGGAGACCTCGGCGGTGACGAAAGAGGGGGTGCAGGGGCTCCACGACGACTTCTCGGACCTGCGGGTCACCGTCCACCAGACACGGGACCTGCGGGCGCAGGGCGTGCGGATCACCTGGTCGGGAGCCGCGCCCACGCAGCAGTACAGCAACGCCAACATCCTCCAGGTCATGCAGTGCTGGGGCGAGGCGGAGACCGGGCCGCGGCGCGAGCAGTGCCAGTTCGGGGCGCTGAACAAGGACTACGGCGCCGGTCTCGGCTCGACCCTGCGCGAGGTCCAGCAGGACCCGGGCGAGACCGAGTACGTCCCGGACCCGGCGCACCCCTTCGACGTCCCCTTCGTGCCGTTCGAGCCCGCCGACGGCGGTCCCGCGACGACGGACCGCACGGACGACACGTACTTCAGCCCGCTGGACACCAACGAGGCGCCCTATCTGCGCACGGGCGCGGACGGCACCGGGGAGACGGTCTTCCGGCTGCTGACCGTGGTCGAGGCCTCCCACCTGGGCTGCGGCGAGTCCACCGGCGGCGGCAAGGGCCGGGCCTGCTGGCTGGTCGTGGTGCCCCGGGGCGCGCACGACGCCGACGGGTCGACGGCGACCCTCAGCAACAAGTACGACTCCTCCCCGCTGTCCGCCACCAACTGGGCCCAGCGCATCGTCTTCAAGCTGGACTTCCTGCCGGTCGGCGAGTCCTGCCCTCTCGGCCAGCCCGAACGTCCGGCCATGGGCTCGGAGTTGGCCACCGACGCCATGACCTCGTGGCTGCCCAAGCTGTGCGGGACCACCGGCTCGACGTTCCAGTTCAACCAGAGCGGGGAGGACTACGCGCGGACCCAGCTGAGCAGCGCGAGCAGCGATCCCCTGCTCGCCTTCACCGTGGATCCCGTGCGCATCGAGGGCGAGGGCGCCCCGGAGGTGGTCCACGCGCCGACGGCCGTCTCGGGTGTCGCCGTGGCGTTCCTCATCGAGGACCCGAGGTCCTCACTGGTCCATGAAATCCGGCTGACACCACGGCTGCTGGCGAAAATGCTGACCGGCTCCTATCTCCAGGACACCGCGCTCACCGGCCAGGATCCCCAATACCTGGAGGGGAATCCGGTGAACTGGCGGGCGGATCCGGAATTTCTGGAGGTCAATCCCCGGTTGGCGGACTGGGTTTCGGTGAGAGGGCCGACCCCGGAAAGCCTCATCGTGTCCATCGAGAATTCCGACGTCAACCGGCTCGTCTGGCACTGGCTGCAATCCGATGACGAGGCGAAGGCATTCCTGTCCGGGAGCCCCGACCCCTGGGGCATGAAGATCAACCCCAACTATCAGGAACTCGGGCTCGCCACGGACGGCTCGATCGACGGATTCCCGAAGGCTGACCCCTTCACGCGGCTGGCCAACGAGCAGTACGAGGCGTCCCTGATAGGCATCACCGACGTCCAGCCGTACGCCAACGACATGCACGACGCCGCGTTGCGCGCGCTGCGCGGCGACTCGGGCCGCAAGACGTTCTGGGACCTGGGAACCCCGCCGAAACTCACCAACGGCGGCGGCCAGTTGCCGGGCCGGCGGACCCAGATCGCGATCGTCGACGCCGCGTCCGCCGCGCGGTACGGCCTCCAGACCGCCGCCCTGCGCAACGCCGACGGCACCTTCGTCCAGCCGACGGCCGAGTCGCTGCTCGCCGGGGTCGAGTCCATGAAGGACTCGGAGGTGGCGGGCGTCCTGGCACCCGACCCGGGCGCGGCGCAGGGCGGCGCCTATCCGCTCACCGCCGTCACCTACGCCGCCGCGTCCAAGGGCATGGCGCAGCAGGACCGCACCGCGTACGCCCAGCTCATCCGGTACGCGGCGGGCGACGGCCAGGTCCAGGGGTACGCGCCCGGCGAACTCCCGCCCGGCTACGTGCCGTTGCCCGCCGGACTGCGCGACCGGGCGGAGGCCGCGGCGGCCGCGCTGGAGAAGCCGGACCCGGCGGGCGAGGACCCGACGTCCGGCGGGACCGGCAACGGCGGGGCCGCCGCGGGAGGTTCCACCGGGTCCGCCGGCGGGTCGGGCTCCGACGGCGGCCTCGGGGCGGATGCCTCGGTGGGTGGCGCGGCGACCGGCGGAGACGGCGGCGCCTCGGCGGACGGCGGGGGAGCGGCCGGCGCGCCGGGGGGATCGTCGGAGGGCTCGGGCTCCGGCGCGGACCGCCCCGGCGGAGGGGACGGCGGGAAGAGCCCCGCCGACCAGCAGAACGTCGCCAAGTCGGGCGGGCTGACGCCCTCCGAAGTGCTCGGCGTCCTCCGCTGGGTGCTGCTCGGCGTCCTCGCCCTCGGCGCCGCGGCGGCCCTCGCGGGCCCGCTGCTCCTGCGCTTCTCCGTACGGAGGCCGAGCGTGCCCGGCTGAATTCCCGACTGAAACCGGCGTCTGCATCAGGGAATCCGGGGGATTTTTTCGAACGGTCAACCCGCAGAATTCCGGCTGGCGTTGGGTGAATTCCCTAGGTGTCACCTAGGAAAGGGTCCCGTAACCCATTCCACCGCTGGAGTTGGTGGCCGCCGAAAGGCGGTTCGGGAATGGTTTGCGGTGCCGGCCGACGGGTTGGTGGCACGAAGATCCGGATTCCGCAGTCTGCTTGTGCGTTCTGAGCGTCCATTCGCAGGTCCGTGACATACGGAGGAGAACAGAAGTGAACGTCAATTCCAGTGCCCGCATCGGTGCCGTCCTCGGCGCCGCCGCCCTCGGTGTCAGCCTGATGGCCCTCCCGGCCGCCGCCGACCCGGCCGCCGGAGACTACCGCGTGCTCGCCGGTGTCGGCTCCGACACCACGCAGGACGTGGGCAACGGCCTGGGCACCGCGATCGACAGCGGCTCGCTGATCGCCTCGTACAACGCCACCGGCACCGCCACCATCAAGACCCGCGCCACCGGCTGTGACAGCGTGAACCGCCCGAACGGCTCCTCGGCGGGCATCGACGCGCTGCGCAACGCCGTCGACAACACCACGGGCTGCCTCGACTTCGCCCGCTCCTCGCGCGGCCCGGTCGACACCTCCACCACCGACCTGACCTGGGTCCCGTTCGCGAAGGACGCGGTCACCTACGCGACCCGCTCCGACAGCGGTCTGCCCACCGACCTGACGCTGGGCGACCTCGCCGACATCTACACGTGCGAGCTCACCGAGATCGACGGCATCGCAGTCACCCCGCTGCTGCCGCAGGCCGGTTCGGGCACGCGGACCTTCTGGCTGAACACGATCGGCGTGACCGAGGCGCAGATCGCGGCCGGTGGCGCGAACGGCAAGTGCGTCGACGACACCGTCCAGGAGCACAACGGCGAGGCGCTGAACAGCGAGGGCGACATCGCCCCGTACTCCATCGCCCAGTACATCGCGCAGGGCAACAGCCTGCCGGGCGTGGCCAACCGCCGCGGTGCCGCCCAGCTCCGCTCCATCAACGGCGTGGCCCCGCTCTCGGGTGCCGTGCTCAACCCCGACTTCCCCGTCCAGCGCGACGTCTACCACGTCGTCCCGACCGCCAAGCTGACCGACGCCACCGTCTCGGCGGCCTTCGTCGGCTCCTCCTCGAAGGTCTGCGCCCAGACCTCCGTCATCAACACCTACGGCTTCGGCACCGCCTCCAACTGCGGCAACACCTCCCTCAAGGGCGAGCGCTGACCGCTGGAACGCCACTGGCTGCAGGCCATCGACCGACGGCCGCCGCACCACCCGCGTAACGGCCGGGCACCTCTCCAGGTGCCCGGCCCCTGGCCGTGTTCCCACACCTCTGTCCACCAACCGACCGCATCCCGTGGGGGGATCGCTGAAATGACTCCGACAGCAGCAAGAAGAAGCCCGGCGGTCCTGCTGGCACTCGCCGCGCTGGTCACCGGCGCCCTGAGCGCCTTCCTCGGCCTCGCGCTCGCGCCAGGCGCCAGGGCCGAGGCGGCGGGCAAGCTCACCCTGGCGTCCGCCACAGGAAGCGTCACCGACAACCCGCCGTTCGCCTCGGTGACGACCGCCCAGGGCTGCCCGTCCGACTACGCGGCCCGCATCAGCCTGAAGATCGTCAAGCCGGGCACCACCACGGAGACCTCCCTCGCGAGCGTCACGACCGCCGGCGCGCCCTTCACGGGCCCGATCAACTGGACGCTGCCCGCGTGGCGTTCGATCGAGACCGCCCTGGGCGGCCCCGCGACCGACGGCGACTACGAGATCCGGCTCAAGTGCCACAAGGGTCTCTCCGACATGGCCCCGGGCTGGTTCTCGTCCACCATCACCGTCACCGGCACCACCTGGACCCTGAAGCCCGACCCCGCGGTGTCCACCTCCACCGAACTCACGGCCGACCCCGCGGGCAGCGCCGTCGCCGGCAGCGAGGTCAAGCTCGAAGGCAAGGTGACCCCGGACACCGCCGCCGGAACCCTCGCGTTCCACGACGGGGCCACGAAGCTCGGAGAGGCGGCTGTCGCCTCCGGCAAGGCCGCGTTCAAGACCACCGCGCTGGCCGCCGGAGCCCACAGCCTGACCGCCACCTTCACCCCGGCCGACACCACCGCGTACACCGGCTCGGTCTCGGCGGCGCAGACCTACACGATCACCGAGCCCGGCGGCGACCCCTCGGACCCCCCGGAGCCGAGCGACACCGGCACGCCCACGGACGACCCCACCGAGCCGGCCGGCCTGGAGGCCACCGACGAGGACGGCGAGCCGCTCGGCGAGAACCCGGTGCTCACCCCCGAGCAGAAGGTGCTGCTCACCGCCCGCGGCTACACCGCCGACGCCACCGTCAAGGTCACCCTCTCCGACAGCGAGGAGGCCTTCGAGGACGCGACCGCAGACCCCGAAGGGACCGTCGAGGCGTACGCGTTCACGGTGCCGAAGGGCCTCGCCGACGGCTCGTACACCCTGACCCTTGCCGAGGAGGCGGCGAAGGGCACGGACGAAGAGGCCCCGCACAGCGCCGAGTTCGCCTTCACCGTCGGCGAGGCCTCGCCGACGCCCGACCCCAGCGACACGGCGGGCGCGGACGGCGGCGCGACCGGCGGCTCCGACTCCGGCGGCACCGGCACGGACGGGGGCGCCTCCACCGGCGGCTCCGGCTCCGGCGGCGGTACGGGCTCCCCGCTCGCCTCGACGGGCAGCATCGCCTCCACGGTGGGCCTGGCCGCCATCGTCCTGACCGGCCTGGGCGCGGCCTTCGTCCGCTACGGCCGCCGGGTCGGCCTGCAGTCGTTCGGCGGCGCGCAGGAGGAGCGCACCCCGTGACCGTGGACACCGCGCCCGCGCCCGCGGCCGCCCCCGGGCGGCCGCGGGCCGCGGAGCCCTCGCCTCCGGATCGCGCGGGCATGGCCCTGGCCGGCGCCGCGCTCTGCGTGCTGGCCGCCGTGCTGCTCGGCTTCGCCGCGAACCTCACGATCGTCGGCCACCTCCAGCACTCCCGCGACCAGGCCACCGCGTACGACGAGCTGCGCAGGCAACTCGCCACCGGCATCGCGCCGGTGGGCCAGCAGACGTACGAGGGCAAGCCGCTGGAGCCCGGCGCTCCGGTCGCCCTGCTCCGCATCCCCGCCCTCGGCCTGAAGGAGGTCGTCGCCGAGGGCACCACCTCCGGCGTCCTGATGTCCGGCCCCGGCCACCGCCGCGACACCCCGCTGCCCGGGCAGGCCGGCACCAGCGTGATCATGGGGCGGCAGTGGGGCTACGGCAGCCCGTTCAACGACCTCGACAAGCTGCCGCCCGGCACGCGCGTCGAGGTCACCACCGGCCAGGCCAAGTCCGTCTTCGAGGTGCTGGACGTCCGCCGCCCCGGCGACCGGCTGCCCGCCCCGCTCGCCGAGGGCCAGGGCCGCCTGACCCTCATCACCGCGACCGGCGGCCCGTACACCCCCTCCGGAATCCTGCGCGTCGACGCCCGGCTGGTGAGCCCCGTCCAGCCGAACCCGCCGCGGGTCGTGCGGACCGGCTGGATCGGGTCCTCGGAGGAGGCGCTGGCCGGCGAACCGGCCGCGTGGCTGGAGGTGTTCCTGTGGTCGCAGGGCCTGCTGGTGGCCGCGCTGTTGACCGTGGGCGCGTACCGCGTGTGGGGCCGCTGGCAGACGTGGATCGTGGGCGTTCCCGTACTGGCGGCGCTGGGCCTGGCGGTCTCGGGCGCGGCGACCCGACTGCTCCCCAACGTGCTGTGAAAACCCATCAACTCCCCTCCACCGAACGAGGAGTCCCGCAGAAATGCCCGACACTGTGACCCTGACCGAAGACCTCCTCGGACCGGCCGAGCCCGCCGTACGCCCCGCGGGCCGTCCCGCGAGCCTTGAGGCCGACGCGATCTCGGCGTGGTTCGGCGACCACAAGGTCCTGGACCGGGTGTCGCTGACGATGCCCGCCCGCGAGGTCACCGCCCTCATCGGCCCCTCCGGCTGCGGCAAGTCGACATTCCTGCGCATCCTCAACCGCATGCATGAGCTGATCGGGTCGGCCTCGCTCGCCGGGCGCGTACTGCTGGACGGCGAGGACATCTACGACCGCGGCCGCCGCATCACCCACGCCCGCCGCCAGATCGGCATGGTCTTCCAGAAGCCGAACCCGTTCCCCGCCATGTCGCTCTACGACAACGTGCTGGCGGGCCTGAAACTCAACGGCATCAAGGCGACCCGGCGCGGCAGGGACGACCTGGTCGAGGAGTGCCTGACGCGCGCGGGCCTGTGGAAGGAGGTCAAGGACCGGCTGCGCCAGCCGGGCGGTGCGCTCTCGGGCGGCCAGCAGCAACGCCTGTGCATTGCCCGGTCGCTGGCCGTACGCCCCCGGGTCCTGCTCATGGACGAGCCCTGCTCGGCCCTGGACCCCACCTCGACCCGCCGCATCGAGGAGACGATCGCGGAACTCTCGGAAGAGGTAACGATCGTCATCGTCACCCACAACATGCAGCAGGCCGCCCGCGTCTCCAACACCTGCGCGTTCTTCCTCGCGGAACAGGGCACCCCGGGCGTCATCGTCGAACACGGCCCCACCGACGCCATGTTCAACTCCCCCCAGGACCCCCGGACCTCGGACTACGTGAACGGGCGGTTCGGCTGACCGAAACCCCGACGCTTTTCGGTGCCAAGATGCCGTGACGGCACGGTCATCGGGTCGGGCGAATCATCACGGTGAGGCGGGGAGAGGCCGGTGAGGGCTGGCTGTGGCCGATGTCCTGGTACCCCCACGTCCGGTACAGGGCATGCACCTTCCCGCCTCCGGCCGCCTCGTTGACCATGAGGGTCACATAGGGCTCGTCACGATCGGCCAGGAGCGCGTCGTGGATGCGCCGGGCTACACCGGTGCCGCGCCACCCGGGCCGTACACCGATCTCCTTGAGGGCCACGGCCGGGTGCCCGGTGAACTCCTCCCTGGGCGCCGGGCTTGTGCGCTGCCAGTACCGGTCGCCGGCCTCGATCTGATTGCCGTAGGCGTAACCCACGGGATGATCACCGTCGTAAGCGAGGACGGCCTCGAACCCCGGCTCGGAGCCGTGTCGGTCCAGCCGCTCGCCGAAGGCGGTGACCGCGTAGTTCGGCAGGTGCAGCAACGGGGCGCGCACCTCGGCGTACACATCGAGCAGATCGCCGCGCACAGCGTCGATCTCGGTGGACGTTCTCAGATCGATGGCGGGTGCCGAGGTCATGCTTTGGCCCTCCAGGCGGCGGTGTGCTCGGTCCAGTCGTGTGCGCTGGCGCTTCCCGGTGCTGTGGCACGCAGGGCAGCACCGAACTCCTGAAGCATGCGGGACACACGGGCATGTTGGGTAGCGGCATCGGCCGGAACTGCCATCGCGGTATGGGTGGCGGTCTCGGCATCGCCCTGAGCGAGCTGGGCATGAGCAAGGCGGCTCGAAGCGATGGCCCGAGAACGACGCATATGCGGCCTGAGTGCGGCCAGGCATCGGTGTGCGTGGTACTCCGCGGTGGCCCAGTTGCCGACTGCGAGGTAAGCGGTGAGGGCCAGCGAGTGCAGCTCTGCTTCGTCGTAGAAAGCCAGCAACCACACGGGCCGGTAAGGGTCCGAATCCGCGCGACTCATAGCCTCTTGTGCCTGACCGAAGGACCGACTCAAGCCACTGCGCTCATGGGCGACGCCTTGGATGGCCATTTGCCGTGCCATCCCAAGCGAGGCGAACATCGGGTCACGGCGGGTGATGTGCAAATTCCTTGCCACATCGTTGGCGGCGCGGGCGTCGGCAGGGCGGCCCAGATGTCGGTAGAGGCTGCCTGCATGGGACCAGATGCGGAATTTGATTGCCTGGTCCCCGGAGAGTTCCGCGAGGGTCTGCGCCTCGCGCATGTGCCCAATAGCGAGTTGGTAGCGCCGACCGTCGATGGCGGCCCACATTGCCGAAGACCGGAAACTGGCGGCGGTGGCGTACAGACTGCTGCGCACGCGCTGGGTGGCGCTGCCGGAGTTCTGCAGGTTCAGGGCCTCGTCAGCAAGGTCGGCAGCACGCTGCTCGATGTCGCGCTGTCCACCATGACGGTGGTCGCTGGCAACCACCGCAGTGAACTTGTCTCGCAAGCGCTCAACGTCGCTCATGCCGATCTTGCGGGCTGAGTTGGCGCCAGGGGCGGCGGCAGCCACAGCCGCTGTAAACGAGCCGGCGATGAGTGTGCGGCGGTGCATGGGGTCCTCCTGCGGTGAGGCTGCCGTGGGTGAAGGCCGCTCCCGTGGGACGAACCCTAAAGCGACTGCGGGAAGCCCAGTGACGTCCTCCAGAGCTTTCCGTGTAGCGGAGTTGGGCCATCGCACTCGGCCGCTGCGCCAGTCCCTGACTGTACGGCCGTCGAAACGTCCAAGTTTTCCAGTGAGGCGCTCCAGGGCTGAGTTCGCAGCCGTGGCAAGGCTGTTGGAGCTGTAGCCATGCTCGTTCATCCACGCCTCAAAAGCTTTGTTACGCGTGACGTCCATGACCGCACGGTAGACCTTCGAGCACTCACCGTCAGGTAAAGAGAATCCCAAAAGCCCCTAGGTGGCACCCCGGAATGCCACCTGCGTTCCCCTAACCCGTGGCGGTTCCAAGGGAGTTGCCTGTTGGCACGCACCCCCACACCACCCACACGGGAGGTCGCCAATGAGCCCCACCACGGCTGTAGCAATGACCGCTGCCGAACTGCTGCACCAGACCGCCCGCGGCTTCGCGGTGGCCTTCACCCCAGACAAGGCCCGCGTCGGCCGCATGCGCCGCATTGCCGCGGCCCACCTGCGGCTGTGGGAGGTACCCGGGCCAACCGCGGATGACATCGTGCTCGCTGTTTCCGAGCTCGTCACCAACGGCATCCAGCACGGCCACGGGGACATCGAGCTGAAGCTCCTCTACGCCCCTGGAGAGGTACGGGTCGAGGTCACCGACGGCAGCCCATCACCAGCTCAACTCACCTCCGCTGACGACGAAGACGTCTCCGGTCGCGGTCTGTTCCTTGTCGCAGCCCTCGCACGCGACTGGGGTGTGAGCGACGACGGCACGACGACCTGGGCCACGTTCCGCGCGGGGACGCTGTAAAGCATTGATCACCAATACAGGCACGGACAGGGCTACCCCGATCTCAGGCCCGATATCGACGACGCCTACTGGTCACACAGAAAGTCCTGGCTGCGCATCACTCATGGCGACCGATTCGGGTCAGGGTCGCATCATTTCGAACCTAGGAGGAGAATCGTGAAGGAACTTAGTGCGGGCATCGATCTGCCAAGCAAGCTAGAGGACGCTCTAATCGACCTCGGAAGCGCCCTCCCTGCTTGGAGTGTGGAGGGCACGTTCTTGGCGGATTCCACGATCGAGCAGTACCGGACCAAGCTGGCTTCGGCTCCGCTGTTCAACGAGACCAGGGGCACGCTTCTCGCCACGCTGAACGGGACGGGCGCCGGATACGCCGTGGTGCGTCTGCGGAACATCGCTGATGCACTGGGGATCGGGGAACAATTTCTGCGCTTGGCAACGGCAATTCTCGCCGAAGTGGCAACCCCTTTTCAGCCCTTCCAGCGATGGCCTCTGTGGAAGGAGATCGGGACCAACCTCAACGCCAATCCCGGCCTGTCCACCGGTACGGGCTACAACGCATTCCACATGGACCTGGTCAACACGACCCAGCCGCCGGACTACACCACGCTTCTGTGCGTCCGACCCGACCCGCTCGGCGCTGGCGCGAGCATCCTTTCCGATGCCCACGCGGCCGTATCGCGCCTGGCGCCATCAAGTCGCGCCCTCTTGGCCGAGGTGGCATTCAGTTACGGATCGTTCTATGAACTGTCTGACGTTGGCGAGGAGTACAAGCCGTTCCCAGTCCTGGACGGCGAACCCGCCGACCTCGGATTCGTCCGGTTCACCGCCAAGATGCTCGCCGAGTCCGGACTCGATGAGGCACATGCCCACGCGGCCAGGGAACTCGCGGACCAGATGGTCGCCGGGCAGGTCTCCGTCACGCTCCAGCGCGGTGACGTCTTGATCGTGAACCAGCACCGCTGGGTCCACGGCCGCGAACCGCTTGCCGAGGGGCAGCAGGATGTGGCGCCCGAGGAGCGCCGCTTGCTGCTCCAACTGTTCCTGCGCAGTGCAGGCGCCACTGGACCGGTCACCTCGTAGGTGATGCAGGCGGGTGTTGGGCCGGGTTTCGCCAAGAGTCCTAGATCCGCGAGTTGCGGAGCGACTGCCACACAGCGCCGGCCAGCGCCCGCGTCGCCCGGGGAACCGACAGCCGTTCGTGTTCGCGGTACAGCGCCCAGTTGTACGGGACCAGCGACAGCTTGTTGGATGACAGCGATCCCGCCTGGTGGGACCTGTAGACCGCCAGCGGCTCGGGAAGGCCGCGAGCGTCAAAGCCGTCACGCATGATCGACAGCCACAGGGCGTAGTCCTGTCGCTTCCGCATCTCCGGCATCAGCCTTGCGCCAAGGACAGTGCGGTCGTACATGGCGGTCAGAGCCCCGATGTGATCCTGGATCAGCATCGCGCGGTAGTCCACGTGTCCCCGCGCGCGGACCACGCGCCCGTTCGGGATGAAGTCGGTGCTCTCACCGTCGTAATCGGCGTCCATCTTGTAGTAGGAGGTGAACGTCAAAGGAGCATTATCCGCCGCGGCGAATTCGATTTGCCGCTCAAGTTTTTCCGGCAGCCACATGTCGTCGCTGTCAAGAAAGGCAACGTAATTCCCCCGGGACCGCTCGATAGCGAGGTTGCGCGCCCGGCCCGCACCGCCCCGTTCGGGCGCCGATTCCGGTAGGACACGCTTGTCTTGCCGGGCGAATTCCATCAGCAAGTCCATGGACCCATCGGAAGATCTGTCGTCGGTGACCAGAAGCTCCAGATCACTGTGGGTCTGCGTGAGCACCGACCGGATTGCCGCACCAAGAGTGACTGCCGAGTTGTACACGGGCATCACGACAGAAACCAGGGGCACAACGCTTCTCCTTGCAAGGCCAAAGACGACGGTCCATTCAAGCACTGGAATTGTAGTAGGAGCTGCCATGCATGTTGTTGTCGCTGGTCAGGGCTACGTCGGACTGCCGCTGGCTGTACGCGCCGCGGAGATGGGCCATCGTGTCGTCGGCTACGACGTAGACCGGCATCGCGTTCAGCAGATCGCCGCTGGCGGGTCGCACGTAGAGGACGTGGCGTCCGTGCGGATCCGCGCCGTGCTGGACTCCGGGGCCTACTCCGTGACCGCCGAAGCCGCCGAGCTGGCCCCGTTCGACATCGCGGTGATCACCGTGCCGACCCCGCTGCGGGGTGGCGTGCCCGACCTCACTCACGTCGAGTCCTGTGCCCACACTCTGGGCGAGCACCTGCGCCCCGGCGCGACCGTGGTCCTGGAGTCCACTACCTACCCCGGTACCACCGAGGAGCTGCTGTTACCGATCTTGGAGAAGACGTCCGGGCTGATCGCGGGCTGCGACTTCCACCTCGGTTACAGCCCCGAGCGGATCGACCCGGGCAACGCGCGCTGGCGCCTGGAGAACACCCCCAAGCTCGTCTCCGGTATCAACGCCGACTCGCTGAAGGCCGTCGAGGCGTTCTACGGCCAGATCGTCGACCGCACCGTTCCGGTCTCCTCCCCACGCACCGCCGAGCTGACCAAGCTCCTGGAGAACACCTTCCGACACGTCAATATCGCGCTGGTCAACGAGATAGCGATGCTCGCCAGACCACTCGGGGTGAACTCCTGGGAGGCGATCGACGCGGCGGCCACCAAGCCGTTCGGCTTCCTGCGGTTCAACCCGGGCCCGGGGGTGGGTGGCCACTGCCTGCCGATCGACCCCTCGTTCCTGTCCTGGCGGGTGGAGCGGACGCTCGGCCGGGCGTTCCGGTTCGTCGAGCTGGCCAACGACGTAAACAGCCACATGCCTGACTACGTGGTCCGGCGGCTCATGGAGGGTTTCAATACGCGGCGCATGGCCGTCAGTGGATCTCGTGTCCTGCTGCTCGGCCTGGCCTACAAGGCCAACACCGCCGACTCCCGCGAGTCGCCGTCGGCGCGTGTCGCTGAGCTACTGCTCGACCTCGGTGCCGAGGTGCGTGGGGCGGACCCGCACGTTGTAGATGACATCCGCACCGACCCGCGCCTGATCCGAGTAGAAGCGACTGCGGTGGAGATCGCGGCATCCGACGCGGTGGTGTTGCTCACGGACCACGCGGGATTCGACTACGAGGCCGTCCTAGAGCACGCGTCCTATGTCCTCGACTGTCGGAACCGACTGTCCGGCGCGAACGTCGACGTTCTGTAAGCGTCAAGCCGGGTCGCAGCCAAGGGGGAAGCACCGCAAGCCGCGCCCGGGTGAATCCTGAGCCGACGGTTCGAGTTCTCACTACGACTCGCGACGATCCCCGAGGGAGGGTCCGCCGGTCAGGCTCCGTCGGGGCCGGTCCCGTCCTCCACCGGCACAGCCTCGCCCAAGGCTTGCAGCACCGGCCGGATCAGGGGGTGGTCCTCCGCGCCGCAGCGGACGGCGGCGAAGACGCGGCGGGTCGGGGGCGTGCCGTCGACCGGGCGGATCACGACGCCCGCGAGGTCCATGCCGCGCAGGGCCGAGCGCGGTACGAGCGCCACACCCGCACCGGCCGAAGCCAGGGCCACGACCGCGCGGAAGTCGTCGGAGGAGTGCTCCAACCGCGGCTGGAATCCGGCGTGTTCGCAGGCCAGGACGACGACGTCGTGGCAGGGGTTGCCGGGGTACGGGCCGATCCAGGGGTCCTTGGCCAGCTCGGCGAGGCGTACGCGGTCCGTGCCGGCCAGGCGGTGCGTCAGCGGTACGACGGCGTCGAACGGCTCCGCGTACAGCGGGACCCGGGTCAGCCGCGGGTCGTCCGCGCCCGGCGCGCCCCGGTACTCGACCGCCACCGCAACATCCACCTGCCGGTCCAGCACCATCGGCAGGCTCGCGTCCCCCTCCGCGTCCCGTACGCGGATCCGGATGCCGGGCCTGGCCTCCGCGAGCCGGGCGATCGCGGGGGCCACGACGAGGCCGATGCCGGTCGCGAAGGCCGCGACGGTGACCGTGCCCGCGGCGCCCGAGCCGTACGCGGCGAGCTCGGCCGCGGCCCGCTCCAGCTGGGCCAGGACCGCGTTGGTGTGGCTGAGCAGGATCTCGCCCGCGGGCGTGAGACGTACGCCGCGGGCGCCGCGCTCGACCAGCCGGTGCCCGGTCTCCTGCTCCAGCGCGGCCAGCTGCTGCGAGACCGCGGACGGCGTGAGGTAGAGCGCTGCGGCAGCGGCGGTCACCGTGCGGTGGTCCGCCACCGCACGGAGGATGTGCAGCCGCCGCGCTTCTATCACGCGGTCGATTCTCTCAGGTCGGGCGCCGGACCATGCCGGACGGCGACGCCGGACCATGCCGGACGGCCGAGCAGGTCGGACGCCGGGCAGGGTCAGCCGCCAGACCGGGCCGGGACCTCGAACCCGGTCTGCTGTCTGACCAGGTCAGCCGGCAGACCGAACTTCCAGGAGCAGGGCCCCGGCTCAGCGCGCCCGGCTCGGTCCGTGTCGCTGGTTCGGCGTGCCTGGCTCGGTCCGCGCCAAGGCTCAGGCTCCCGGCTCGGTCCGTGCCGCCGGTTCAGGCGCCTGGTTCGGCCCGCGCCGCCGTTCAGGCGCTCGACTCTGCCCCCGCCGTCTCCGCTCCCGTCCCCGCCGCCAGTTCGGCTCGCGCCGCCACGAACGCGTCCACCGCCCGGTTCACGTCCTCCGTGGAGTGCGCGGCCGACAGCTGGACGCGGATGCGCGCCTGGCCCTGCGGGACCACCGGGTACGAGAAGCCGATCACGTACACCCCGCGCTCCAGCAGCAGCTCCGCCATCCGCCCCGCCACGGCCGCTTCGCCGATCATGACGGGCGCGATCGCGTGGTCGCCGGGGAGGATGTCGAACCCCTCCTCGGTCATGCGGGAGCGGAACAGCGCGGTGTTCGTGCCCAGCCGGTCCCGCAGGTCGCCCGCGGACTCCAGCAGGTCCAGCACCTTCAGGGACGCGGCGGCGATCACCGGGGCGAGGGTGTTGGAGAAGAGGTACGGGCGCGAGCGCTGGCGCAGCAGGGCGACGATCTCGGCGCGCGCGGCGACGTAGCCGCCCGAGGCGCCGCCGAGCGCCTTGCCGAGGGTGCCCGTGATGATGTCCACCCGGTCCATCACCCCGTGCAGTTCGGGGGTGCCGCGCCCGCCGGGGCCGACGAAGCCGACGGCGTGCGAGTCGTCGACCATCACCATCGCGTCGTAGCGGTCGGCCAGGTCGCAGATCTCCCGCAGCGGGGCCACGTACCCGTCCATGGAAAACACGCCGTCCGTGACGATCAGGCGGCGGCGCGCGTCCGAGGCCTCCTTGAGCTTCGCCTCCAGGTCGGCCAGGTCGCGGTTGGCGTAGCGGAAGCGGCGCGCCTTGGACAGCCGGATGCCGTCGATGATCGACGCGTGGTTGAGGGCGTCGGAGATCACCGCGTCCTCCGGGCCCAGCAGGGTCTCGAAGACGCCGCCGTTGGCGTCGAAGCAGGAGGAGTAGAGGATCGTGTCCTCCTGCCCGAGGAATGCCGAGAGCCGCCCCTCCAGCTCCTTGTGGACCTCCTGCGTGCCGCAGATGAAGCGCACGGACGCCATGCCGTAGCCCCAGCGGTCCAGCGCCTCGTGGGCGGCGGCGACGACCTCGGGGTGGTCGGCGAGGCCGAGGTAGTTGTTGGCGCAGAAGTTGAGGACCTCGCCGGGGCGGCCGCCCGCGGTGACGCCGACGGTCGCGGACTGCGGGGTGCCGATCACGCGCTCCGGCTTGTGCAGCCCGGCGGCGCGGATGTCGTCGAGGGTGGCGCGCAGGCCGTCGCGTACGGACTCGAACATGGGGGCTCCTAAGGTGCTTGCGCAGTACGGAAGTTACGAGGTCGGGCCGGTCACGCGGTCCAGTCGAGGATGACCTTGCCGCCGCGGCCGCTCGCCGCGTCGGCGAAGGCGGCCTCGAAGTCGCGGTAGCCGTACCGGCCGGTGATCACGGGCGCGAGGTCGAGGCCGCCCTCCAGCAGCACCGACATCGCGTACCAGGTCTCGAACATCTCACGGCCGTAGATGCCCTTGATCGTGATCATGGAGGTCACGATCCGGGACCAGTCGACGGCGAACTCCTCGGAGGGCAGCCCGAGCATCGCGATGCGGCCGCCGTTGGTCATGTTGGCGATCATGTCGCGCATGGCCTCGGGCCGGCCGGACATCTCCAGCCCGATGTCGAACCCCTCGCGCAGCCCGAGGGTCCGCTGCCCGTCGGCGATGGTGGACTCGGCGACATTCAGGGCCAGGCTGACCCCGATCTTGCGGGCGAGCTCCAGCCGCTCCTCGCTGACATCGGTGATCACGACGTTGCGGGCGCCGGCGTGGCGCGCCACGGCCGCGGCCATGAGCCCGATCGGCCCGGCCCCGGTGACGAGCACGTCCTCGCCGACGACGGGGAAGGACAGCGCGGTGTGCACGGCGTTGCCGAACGGGTCGAAGATCGCGGCCACATCGAGGTCGACGGGTACGCGGTGCACCCACACGTTGGCCGCGGGCAGCGCCACGTACTCGGCGAACGCGCCGTCCCGCCCGACGCCGAGACCGACGGTGGCGCGGCACAGGTGGCGGCGCCCGGCCAGGCAGTTGCGGCACTTGCCGCACACCAGGTGGCCCTCGCCGCTGACCCGGTCGCCGACCGCGATGTCGGCCACGTCCCGGCCGGTCTCGACGACCTCGCCGACGAACTCGTGCCCGACGATCAGCGGGGTCCGGATGGCCTGCTGGGCCCAGCCGTCCCAGGCGCGGATGTGCAGGTCGGTACCGCAGATCCCGGTGCGCTGCACCTTGATCAGCACATCGCCGGGCCCGATGACCGGCTCCGGCACGTCCTTGAGCCGCAGCCCGGGCTCCGCCTTCTCCTTGACCAGCGCCTTCACGCCATGACTCCCGTCGTACGAGCCACGGCGCGGCGCGGGCCCACGGCGGGCGCGCCCACGGACCGTGGGAGGTGACATCACGACATGCGGGGCGGGGCACCCTGCGTGGACCCACGGGGCGGGGCACCCCGAGTGCGCGCCCCTCCGCGGCGACTGCCCGCGGCCTCCATGCCGTACGGCTGAAATCTGCCGCACGACGGCCCCGCGGTCCATCGAGCTTTTCTTAAACGGGTGCGCAGCTTTCCTTCACACGGGGTTGGGGCGGGTGCCGCGGGGACCACCGCGTGCGGCGTTCCGCCACGCGGAAGCGGGGGGGTACGAGTCTCGTACGAGGAGCGCGCCCCCATCACCTCCGCCCCACTATGGACGGGCGCCTCCGACCACGAACGGGCGCGCGGACGACTACGCGTCGACGACCACGGACCCTCGCCGGACGGCGAACGGGCGCTCGGTCGACGACGCGGCAATGACCGCGGACCCCCGCCGGACGGCGACCCGTCAGAGCCCCGCCACCCTCGCCAAGTCC
>NZ_LIQY01000364.1 GCF_001418495.1 Streptomyces pathocidini
GGCCACCACCGCCCCGCCGCAGTTCACCGCCGCGGAGTCGGCCGGGGCGCCTGCCGAAGGCGGGGCCGAGGCGCCCCGCGGCCCCTCCGACCCCCAGTGGGAGCGCGTCACCGACAAGGGGCTGCCCAAGCGGATGCCGAAGAACGTGGACCTGGCTTCGCAGAGTTCCGAGCGGACCGGATCCGTGGACGCGTCGGCGCTGCGCGCCAAGCTCGGCGGGTTCCACCAGGGTGCCAAGGAGGGCCGGCGGGACGCCGAGAAGGAGATCGTCGGGGGAGCCGCGGAGGCCGAGCCGGTGGCAGCCGGCAGCGGTCTCGGCGGAGGCGACGGCGCGGGGGAAGGCGCCACCACGGGAACGGGGGAAGGCGCCAACGTGCGTGAGAGGGAAGGCGCCAACGCGCGAGCGGGGGAACAGAGGGGGGCTTCGGCCAAGGGTGGCACAGTCGAGGAGGCACGCGGTTGAACGCGTTTACCAGGCACAGCCAGGACAGCCAGCACCATGACCATGACCAGCACCACGACCAGCACGGCGCGGGCAGCTCGCTCGCGATGACCGCGGCGACCGCCACCGTGCCGTACGGGCTGAGCAGCGAGGCCCGCAATCTCCAATGGCTGCTGAACAACCTCGTCGGCGAGGTCCCCGGCCTGCGGTCGGTGGCTGTCGTCTCGTCCGACGGACTGCTCCTGCTCTCCTCGGACACCGACCAACCGGGCCGCGAAGCGGACATCCGTAGCCGCCGGGACCGCCTGGAGGGCCGCTCCGCCGTACCGTCCCAGCGCGCCGCCACCAACCCCAAGCCCCGGGGCGGGAACGCGAGCGACCTCGCCACCATCGTCTCTGGCCTGGCGGCCCTCACCGTCGGCGCCGCCAAGCTCATGGACGCCGGGGTCGTGAAGCAGACCGTGGTGGCCATGGACGAGGGCAGCCTCTTCGTCATGTCGATCAGCGACGGCTCGCTGCTCGGCGTGCACGCCGCCGCGGACTGCGACATGAGCGTCATCGCGTACCACATGGCCCTCTTCGTGGGCCGCGCCGGCCATGTCCTCACCCCCGAACTCCGCAGTGAACTGCGCAAGTCCCTGGAGAGGGAGCTGTGACGCCACCCAAACTCCCGCAGCGCGGCGGGGACCGCAAACCCGCGCGCGTCCGCCCGTACGCGCTCACCGGCGGCCGCACCCGCTTCGGCCACGTGCTGCTCGTCGAGACGTTCGTCGCGGCGCTCGACGGGCCCGAGGAGCGGCGCGAGCTGACCTCCGGCGGTTGGGGGGATCGCGTGATGCCGGAGATGCGGGCGATCGTCGAACTGTGCCGCAGGATGCGCACGGTCGCCGAGATCTCCGCGCTGCTGAAGATGCCGCTGGGCGTGGTCCGCGTGCTGCTCAGCGATCTGGCCGACCAGGGAAAGATCCGCGTCTACGGCACCGGCCACGGCACCGGCCGCCCCGAACGCGCACTGCTGGAAAGGGTGTTGAGTGGACTCCGTAGGCTCTGACACCACGGTCGGCACGGGCATCGAGGACGCCTACGGCCTGGGCGTCAAGGACATCGAGGAAGAGGGCGGGCTGCAGGGCTGGCAGACCGACCGCACCCGGGCCCCCGTCGCCACGAAGATCGTCGTGGCGGGCGGCTTCGGCGTGGGCAAGACGACCTTCGTCGGCTCGGTCTCCGAGATCACCCCGCTGACCACCGAGGCCCTGATGACCGAGGCCTCCGAGGACCTCGACGACCTGGCGCCCACCCCGGAGAAGACCACGACCACGGTCGCCATGGACTTCGGCCGGATCACGCTGGACTCCGACCTCGTGCTCTACCTCTTCGGCACGCCGGGCCAGAAGCGGTTCTGGTTCATGTGGGACGACCTGGTGCGCGGTGCGATCGGCGCGATCGTCATGGCCGACACCCGCAGACTCCAGGACTGCTTCCCGGCGCTGGACTACTTCGAGAGCTGCGGGCTGCCGTACGTCGTCGCGGTCAACCACTTCGAGGGCAGCGAATCGTTTGAGCCCGAGGATGTACGGGAGGCCCTGACGGTGCCTCCGCGGGTGCCGATCGTGATCATGGACGCGCGCCGGCGGATCACCGTCCTCGACTCCCTGCTGGCCCTTGTCGGCTACGCGCTGGACCTCACGCCCGAGTAAGCCCGGGGCCGCCGCCCGCACCCGTATTCCCTGGAGAGAGAAAGCACCGTCATGCGGAAGATACTCATCGTGGGGGCCGGACAGTCCGGCCTCCAGCTCGCCCTCGGCCTGCAGTCGCGGGGGTACGAGGTCACCCTGATGTCGAACCGCACGGCCGACGAGATCCGCGCCGGCCGGGTCATGTCCACCCAGTGCATGTTCCACACCGCCCTCCAGCACGAGCGCGATCTGGAGGTCAACTTCTGGGAGAGCCAGACCCCGCGCATCGAGGGCCTGGGGGTCTCTGTCGCGGGGCCGGAGTCCCAGAGGGTGATCGACTGGGTCGGCAAGCTCGACGGATACGCCCAGTCTGTGGACCAGCGGGTCAAGATGGCCGGCTGGCTGGAGACCTTCGCGCAGCGCGGCGGGCAGCTCGTCATCCACGGCGCGGCGGTCTCCGACCTGGACTTCTTCGCCCGCAGGTACGACCTGGTGATGGTCTCGGCGGGCAAGGGCGAACTGGTGTCGATGTTCGGCCGGGACGCCTCGCGCTCCCCGTACGACGCCCCGCAGCGCGCGCTGGCCGTCGCGTACGTGCACGGGCTCGGACCCCGCCCGGAGCACCCGGAGTTCGACGCGGTCCGCTGCAACCTGGTGCCGGGCGTCGGCGAACTGTTCGTCATGCCGACCTTCACCACCTCGGGCCGGGCGGACATCCTCTTCTGGGAGGGCGTCCCCGGCGGCCCGCTGGACGTCTTCCAGGGCGTCAAGGATCCCCAGGAGCACCTGGCGCTGGCCCTGGAGCTGATGGAGAGGTACACGCCCTGGGAGTACGCGCGCGCCACCAAGGTCGAGCCGACCGACGCCAACGCCACCCTGTCCGGGCGTTACGCGCCGATCGTGCGCAACCCGGTCGGCCGGCTGCCCGGCGGCGGGCTGGTGCTGGGCGTGGCCGACGTGGTCGTGGCCAACGACCCGATCACCGGCCAGGGCTCCAACTCGGCCTCCAAATGCGCCGCCGCGTACCTCGCCTCGATCACCGAGCACGGCGACCGGCCCTTCGACGAGGCCTGGATGCGCGCCACCTTCGACCGCTACTGGGACACCGCCCAGCACGTGACGAAGTGGACGAACGCGATGCTCGCCCCGCCGCCGGAGCACATCCTCGACCTCATCGGCGCCGCGGGCGGGCTCCAGCCGGTCGCCGACCGCTTCGCCAACGGCTTCGACAACCCGGCGGACTTCGAGAACTTCTTCTACGACCCCGAGCTCGCCGGCTCCTACCTGGCGGCCGTCTCGGCCCAGGTGCAGGCGGGAGCCTGAGCCCGGAAACGGATGGAACCATTCGGGGTTCTGCGGTGTATTGAAAAGAGCGGAGCCGGACGGGGGCGGTGGCCGGGCCCATCCTGAGCCCGGCTCACGACCCCGGCCCGTCCGGCGTTCGAGGACGAGCCCGCGGGGCGATCCGGGGGCTGGCCCGGGTTCTGCCGCAGCTCAGGCCGGGGCCGTCTCGGGCATGCCGTCGTCCTCGTCCTCGTCCTCCGAAGTCCCCGACACCGACGCGTGGTCGGGGCCGGTCGGAAGGGAGTAGCCGGTGTCCGATCCCGAGGCCGCGCCCGAGGGGAGGTCCGGGAGGGAGTACGCGGTGAGGGCCTTTTCGGAGGTGTCCGGGCGGACCGCCCCCAGCAGCGGGTTCGCCGCGATCGGCGAGACCTTGATCCGCGCCCCGGGCCGGGGCGCCTGCACGACCTTGCCGTTGCCGATGTAGATGGCCACGTGCGTGGCGTCCTTGAAGTACACCACCAGGTCCCCGGGGCGCAGCTCCCGCAGCGGCACCTTCTGCAGCCGCCGCCACTGCAGTTGGCTGGTGCGCGGAATGGCCCGCCCCGCGTGCGCCCAGGCCTGGGAGGTCAGCCCCGAGCAGTCGAAGGCCCGCGGCCCCTCGGCCCCCCACACGTACGGCTTCCCGAGCTGGGCCACCGCGTACGAGATGGCCCGCGCGCCGGCTGCCGACGGCTTGCGCACCGAGGCGGGGCGCAGGGTGCCGGACCGCAGCAGGGCCCGCTGCGCGGCGGCGACCCGGCTGCGCTCCAGCTTTCCGACGGCGGCCAGTTCGGCGGGGGAGAGCGAGATCAGTGTCCGCTCCACCGCGTCCAGCTGGAGCCGCACCGCTTCCCGCTGCCGGAGTTTCCGTGCGGCGAGCGTCTGCTGCCGGTCCAGCGCCGTACGGGCCCTGGTGGCGAGCCCGTCCAGCCGCCGCTCGCCGGCGCTCAGCCGCAGGACGGTGGCGCGGCGGGTGTCGGCGGCCCGCCGGATCAGGTGGGCCTGGTCCAGCGCGCCCTGCGGCTCGCGGCTGAGCGCCATCCGCAGATACGGGGAGAGGCCGCCGGTGGAGTCCTGGTACTGCTCCCGGGCCAGCCGCCCGGCGTGGTCCCGGCCGTCAGCGAGTCTGATCCGGGCCCTGACGAGCCGGGAGCCGAGCACGCGGACCTTCCGCCGCTGGTCCTTGAGCTCGACGGCGGTGGCGTTGTAGGCCTCGCTGGCCTGCTCCGCCTCCCGGTACAGCGTCTGAAGCCGCGTCAGCAGCGTCTGCACCGAACGCTCGCCCGGGTCGGCGACGGCGTGCGGGGGCGGTGCGGCCACGGCCAGCGCGGTGCCGGCGGCCACCGCAGCCACACGGACCGACCGTACGAACCGTCCTGACACCGGCTCACCTCCGTTGGATCGCAGTCCACTCGCAGTGCAGGACCGATCTTTGAGAGGTAGTCGTATGAGCGGCAATCACCGCTGGGCGGAACCGCCCAAGGAAGTCACCCGATAGGTGCCTCGTGACGCGGGGCCGCGCGGTGCTGCCGGGCCCCGGTGGCGGCCCGTGCTATGGCGCGAGCGTTTCGGCGGGGTGTTTCGGCGGGGGCGGGAAAGGAGCTGGTGCCCGCTCCGGGGGGTTGGCGGGCACCAGCGGTCTTGTATTTTCTCGTGGTCCGGTTTCTCCGGGCCGGCTTCTGGGGCCGGTTCCTTGGGCCTGTTCCCGGGTCCGGTTTCCCGGGGTCCGGTTTCTCGGGTCCGGTTTCCCGGGTCCGGGCGTCACCCGGCGCGGTTCACGCCAGCCAGTGGTTGCCGGTGATGGCGATCATGACCTGGAGCTGGATGCTGGAGCCGTAGTAGCTGCTGCTGTCCAGGGGTGTGGAGTTGAGCTTGTTCCACAGCGCGTCCAGCCAGGCCTGGCTGCCCGAGTCGGCCGCGGCCGCGACCGCGAACGGGGCGATGAAGGCGACCGAGGAGCCGGACTCGGCGACACTGCCGTCCAGCCGGTAGCCCTGCTGGATGTTGGCGGGGTTGCCGCCCGCCGCCGACTTGATCCAGGTGTTCATCTTGCGCACGGCGGCGAGCGACCTGCTGTCGCCGCTGGTCAGCGCGTCGACGCCGATCCGCCACGGGTCGCGGCAGGCGTTCCAGGAGTAGGCCCCGTCCAGCGGGGACTCCAGCACCTCACCGGCGGCGGGCTTGGGGCTGGTCGTGGTGTCCTGCACGAAGTCCGGCAGCAGGCCGGTGTTCGGGGCGTACTGCGACTGGAGGCTCGCGATCAGCGTCTGGTGCTTGTCGCGGATGGTGTCCCAGGCGGCGTCCCCGGTCGCCTTCTTGAAGGCGCGGAAGTGGCCGGGAAGCCAGTCCGAGGTGCGGCTGATCTTGTTGTAGTCGCCGGAGGACCAGTCGCCCAGGTTGGTCAGGTTGGTGGCGGAGACGATCTCGCTGCGCTTGATCGCGTTGATCCGCCGGACCGCCAGGTCCTTGTAGTTGTACGTGCCGGTGCTGCCCCACTGCTTGTCGGCGAGCAGCAGCGCGTACGCGATCTCCAGGTCGCCGTCGGTGGCCGAGTCGCTGCCGTTGACGCTCTGGCAGCTGGAGTTCTGCTCGGCCGCGTGCAGGTCGGCGTCGTTGACGGAGGGGTGGTCGAGCACGTACTTCAGGACGCGGTCGAAGTCGGTCTTCGCGGCGGCGTCCGCGCCGGCCATCGTGGCGAGGATGGTCAGCCCGTAGCCCTGGCCCTCGGCGACGTAGGGGTGGTCGGCGTCGGGGGAGGCGATCGCGGCCCAGCCGTTGCCGCAGCCCGACTTGAGGAACGCGGCCTTCCACTGCTGGTAGTACGTGACGACCTTGGCGTCGTTGGCCGCCTGGTCGCCGGAGACCTTGATCGTCCCCGCGGCGTACGGGAAGGAGTGGCTGCCGAAGGGCACGTTCGGGCCCGCGGTCTGGTTGGCGCTGGTGGTGACGGAGAGCGGGGTGGAGGCGGGTGAGGTGTTGCCGGCGGCGTCGCGGGCCTTGACGGTGAAGGAGTAGGCGGTGTTGGCGCTCAGGCCGCCGACGGTGGCGCTGGTGCCGGTCACGGAGGTCTTCAGGGTCGTGCCCTGGTAGACGTCGTAGCCGGTGACGGCGGTGTTGTCGGTGGCGGCGTTCCAGGCGAGGGAGACGCTGGAGGAGGTCTTGCCGGTGGACCGCAGGTTGCCGGGTGCGGTCGGGGCCTGGGTGTCGCCGGTGCCTCCGCCTCCGCCGGGTCCGTCGAGGCTGATGTCGTCCGCGTAGTACGTGCCCTGCCCGTACCAGCCGCTCACGTACACCTCGGCGGTGGTCTGGGACGCGCCGGTGGTGAACGTGGTGGTGAGCTGGGTGTAGGCGCCGGTGGAGGTGGTCCAGGTCGAGGAGCCGCCCGTGACACCGAGATAGACATTGCTGCCGCGGACCCAACTGGAGAGCGTGTACGCGGTGTTGGGCTGTACGGATACGGTCTGCGAGCACTTGGCGAGGTCGGTGGAGCTGGTCGCCCCGGCCAGGGCCTTGGTGCCGCCGTGGACGGGGGAGGAGACGATCGAGCCGAGCCCGCCGGTGCAGGACCAGCCGGAGAGCGAACCGCTCTCGAACCCGGAGTTCGACAGCAGATTGGC
>NZ_LIQY01000365.1 GCF_001418495.1 Streptomyces pathocidini
CCCCCAACCTCTTCGACCTGCACCCGCCGTTCCAGATCGACGGCAACTTCGGCGGCGTCTCCGGCATCACGGAGATGCTGCTGCAGAGCCACACCGACGAGGTGGAGCTGCTGCCCGCCCTCCCCGTTGCCTGGCCGGCCGGCAGCTTCCGCGGCCTGCGCGCCCGCGGCGGCTTCGAGGTCGACCTGCGGTGGACGGCTGAGGGAGTGGAGCAGGCCGTGATCCGCTCCCTGCTGGGCCACCCGGTCCGGATCCGCACGCCCCATCCGGTGGAGGTGGACGGCGCGCGGGCCGAGCGGCCCGAGGCGAATGTCGTGGTCTTCGACACGCGGCCCGGCGGGGAGTACCGGCTGCGGCGCGGCTGAACGGGGCTCGTGCCCCGACCCGTTCCATCCCGAACCGGCTCGCCCCAGGCCCCGCCAGGGCCCTGGGGCTCGCCCCAGTTACTTCTCAGAGTGGAGGAGTACCCGATCATGATCGACGAACCACGTCAGAACGAGCACCCGGGCCCCATGGCCCGGCGGGCCTTCGTCGCGGCATCCGGTGCGCTCGCGGCGGCGGTCGCTCTGCCGGGCGGCCTGGCCCAGGCAGCCGCGTCCGGCAGCAGCACTCCAACGGCCGCCGCGGCAGGGGATATTCCGGCCTTCCCGGGCGCCGAGGGTGGCGGCAAGTACGCCACCGGCGGCCGCGGCGGCACCGTCTACGAGGTCACCACCCTCGCCGACTCCGGGCCCGGCTCGCTGCGCGACGCCGTCTCCGGTGACAACCGCACCGTCGTCTTCCGGGTCTCCGGCAACATTGAGATCGAGGGCGGCCTGGACATCACCGGCTCGAACCTCACCATCGCCGGCCAGACCGCCCCGGGCGGCGGGATCTGCGTGGTGGGCAACGAGACCGAGATCAAGGGCGACAACATCATCCTGCGCTACCTGCGGTTCCGCGCCGGCGACACCCTCGGCACCGGGATCGACTGCTTCGGGATGGAGGGGCGGGAGAACGTCATCATCGACCACTGCTCGTTCAGCTGGGCCGTGGACGAGAACTGCTCGCCGTACAAGAACAAGAACGTCACCGTGCAGTGGTGCATCATCTCCGAGCCCCTGACGATGTCGGTCCACGAGAAGGGGCGGCACGGCTTCGGCGGCATCTGGGGCGGCGACAACGTCACGTACCACCACAACCTGCTTGTCCACAACGGCGGCCGCAACCCCCGGTTCGGCTTCGAGCAGGGCCTCCCGCAGCAGGTCGACCACCGCAACAACGTGATCTACAACCACGGCTACACCTCCTGCTACGGCGGCGAGTGGGCCGAGGGCATCAACATCGTGGGCAACTACTACAAGCCGGGCCCGAACACGGTGGCCGATATCGCGCCGGTGATCGTCCGCCCCGACAGGTTCGGCTCCTGGTACGTCGCCGGCAACGTCGTCGAGGGCCACGACGACGTCACCCAGGACAACCGCGAGGGCATCGAGCTGAACGTCGGCGGCATCACGCTGCTCGACAAGCCCGTCCCCCTGCCCGATCCGCTGCCCGAGCAGAGCGCGGAAGCGGCGTACGAGGCGGTCCTCGCGGGCGCGGGCGCGGTCCTGCCGCGGCGCGACGCGATCGACGCGCGGATCGTCAACGACGTCCGCAACGGCACCGGACGGATGATCAACTCCCAGAAGGAGGTGGGCGGTCCGGTGCCGCTGGCCTCCACGGAGCCGCCCGCCGACTCCGACCACGACGGCATCCCGGACGACTGGAAGGGGGACGCGAAGGACGGCTACACCCGGCTCGAGGTCTACCTCAACTCGATCGAGCGCAGCGGCAGGGACAACCCCACGGTGACCCTCAAGTCCCTCACGCCCGACCAGGTCTTCGCCGTGTCGGGCGGCACTGTGGACGTCGGCATCGCGGTCGAGGCGGCCGCGGCCGAGGGCGAGTCCATCGCCACCGTCGAGTACTACGCGGGGGAGAAGAAGCTGGGGGAGACCACCTCCGCACCCCATGAGTTCACCTGGTCCGGCGCTCCGGACGGCACGCACTACCTCACCGCGCGTGCCACCGACGGCTCCGGCACCGCCACCACCTCCACCTGCACCCCGGTCCACGTCAACCACACGACGGCGATCACGCCGTGGCGGCTGAAGAACATCGGTAAGGTGCCCATAGCCGGCTCGGCGGCCCTGGAAGACGGGATCGTCACGCTCAAGGGCTCCGGCAAGATCAAGGGCCGCAAGGACGCCTTCACCTTCCTCTACCAGCCGATCAACGCGCCCGCCGACGACGTCGTGGAGATCATCACCAGGGTCGACTCCGTCAGCGCGGTCTACGAGGGTGTGATCGCGGGCCTGATGATCCGCGAGAACCTCACGCCGGACTCGGCGTTCGTGATGTTCGGCCTCTCCTACCTCGAAGGCGGGCTGAAGGCCAGGGGCCTGAGGATCGGCCGGTACGGCACAGCGACCTCCGACGGCCTCTACCCGTACGAGGGCTCGGATGACGAGCACCTGGACGACAAGCCGTACTGGCTGCGGATCACCAAGCGCGGGGCCGAGTTCCAGGCGCACATCTCCTCAGACGGGCTGAACTGGGGGAGCCACATCGTCTACGAGCGGATCCCCATGGTCGACCGTGTCTACGTGGGCCTCGCGGTCGACGCCAACAAGGAGGCGAACGGCATCGCCAACTACTGCACGGCCACGTTCGGCAAGGTGCAGATCAACCGGTGAACAGGGGCCTCTGCCCCGACCCGGGGCAGGGGCCTCTCCTCAGCCGGCCCCCGGAGCACCGTGCGGAACGGGAAGCACGCGCCGCGGAACGGGAGGCAGGCGCCACCGCTGCCTGTGCCTCGCCTGCCTGCGCCCCGCCTGCCCCTGTCCCGGCTACATGCATCCCGGCTACATGCGCGGCCGGGCCAGGAAGGCGATCGTCTGGTCGCGGACCCGCAGGATGTGCGTCTCCAGCAGGTCCCGCGCCCCCAGCCGGTCGCCGCTCTCCAGCGCGTCGACCACGGCGCGGTGCTCCGCCACGGCCGCGTTCAGCCGGGACGCGGTGATCGGGGCCTCCATGCCGGTGCGCGTGACATGGATGCTCAGGTGCAGGTCGTCGTGGAGCGCGAGCAGCCTCGGCAGCCCGCCCAGCTCCACCAGCGCGCGGTGGAAGCGGCTGTCGTTCTCCCGGAACCCGATGTAGTGGGCGTGGTCCTCCAGGGACAGCCGCGCCAGCTCCTGTGCCTCGTCCACGAGTTCCCGCAGCCGCGCGGGCGGTTCGCGGTCCGTGCGCTCCGCGAACAGCCGCAGGGCGTGCGACTCCAGCATCAGCCGCAGCTCGAAGAGTTCGTAGAGGCTGGAGAGCGAGGGAATGGCGACCGTGAACCCCGCCGTCGCGTCGTACGCCAGCAGGCCGCGCTCGTAGAGCCGGCCGACCGCGCTGCGCACCGGCGTGCGGCTCATGCCGAGGCGCCGGGCGAACTCCCGTACCGGCACGGGCTGTCCGGGCGCCGGATGCTCCTTGGTCAGCCACTCGACCAGGGCCTCCCGGGCGCGGCTCTCCAGGCTGTCGTCCGGCGCGGGGCCCGCGGCCGACGGTGGGGCCGCCGCGGTGGCCCCCTCGAGGGTCGCCTTCTCGCGGGCCGTTGCCGTTCTCGGTGGGACCATGCCGCCTCCCTGGCGCCGGTGTTCGGTTCGAGCGGGCGACTCGAGCCATGTGCCGGGCCCATGGTATGCCGCTGGTTGACCGGCGTCTCCCCTTGTTCGCGGGTGACAACCAAAACTTGCCGCACAAGGGTTGACGGGGTGTGACCGGAACCACAAACTCATGGCATACCAGTGACATGCCCTTGGGGGTCCCGTGTCCAACCGAGAAACCATCAGGCACTTCGACCGGCGAGATGTGCTGCGCGCGGGCGCCGGCCTCCTCGTGGTCGCCACCGCGTCCGGCTGCGGATTCTTCGAAACCGATCCGGACAGCGCCAAGGGCGCGGGGCAGAAGGGCAAGGAGGCACCGTCGCTCAAGGCGCGGGTCGAGAAGGGCAAGCTCCCCGAGGTCGGCAAGCGCCTCCCGCAGCAGCCGTTGGTGGTCAAGCCGCTGGAGGAGACCGGTGTCTACGGCGGCACCTGGCACTCGGCGATGATCACCCAGGAGGACGTGGGCTGGCTGCGCTTCAGCCTGGGCTACGAGCCGCTGGTGCGCTGGGCGCCCGAGTGGGAGGGCGTCACCAAGACCAAGCTGCTCCCGAACGTCTGCGAGAAGTACGAAGTCCTCGACGGCGGCAAGGAGTTCGTCTTCCACCTCCGCAAGGGCCTGAAGTGGTCCGACGGTAAGCCCGTCACCGCGGAGGACTTCGACTTCGCCTTCACCGACTACAACGTAGACCGCGACCTCCACGCGTACGGCATCTACGAGCTGTGGCTGTCCAAGTCCGGCAAGCCCGCCCGCTTCGAGGCCGTGGACGACCACACCGTCAAGTACGTCTACGAGGAGCCCAAGCCGGGCTTCCTGGAGGAGATCGCCGGCGTCAGCGGCGTCCTCATGTTCTTGCCCAAGCACTACCTCAAGCAGTTCCACCCCAAGTACAACAAGAACGCCAACGCCGTGGCGAAGAAGGCCGGGTCGGCCGACTGGATCAACCACATGCCGATCGTCACCGAGTCGTGGAACAACCCGAAGATGCCCACCGTCAACGCCTGGATCCCCAGGAACGCGGTCACCAAGGGCAGCCAGGTGGTCTGCGACCGGAACCCGTACTACTGGAAGACCGACCCGGACGGCAGTCAACTGCCGTACATCGACAAGGTGATCGTGGACGTCCTCCAGGAGGTGGAGGTCGAGGTCCTCAAGATCTCCAACGGCGATCTGGACATGCAGCTCTACCAGTTCGGCACCGTCCGCAACAAGCCGGTGATCTCCCGCAACCGCTCCAAGGGCGGCTACCGCCTCATCGAGGTCGAGCCCGACGCCGCGAACACGATGATCATCGGCTTCAACCAGACCCACCCCGACAAGAAGAAGCGTGCGGTCTACGCCAACAAGGACTTCCGCATCGGGCTGTCGCACGCCATCAACCGGCAGAAGATCATCGAAACCGTCTTCGCCGGTCAGGGCAGGCCCTGGCAGGCCGGGCCCAACCCGGGGAACGAGCTGTACAACGAGGAGCTGGGCACCCAGTACACGGAGTACTCGGTCGCCAAGGCCAACGAGTACCTGGACAAGGCCGGGTTCACCAAGCGCAACGGCGACGGCATCCGCCTTACCAAGGACGGCGACCCGGTGGCGTTCACCGTGCTGGTCGTCTCCGACTCGGCCGACCAGGTCGACGCCATGGACATGATCCGCACCGACTGGCGCAAGGTCGGCGTGGACGCCACCGTCTCCCGCGTGGCCGAGACCCTCTACTGGGAGCGGGTCGAGGCCGGCAAGTCCGAGGCCGCCACCTGGGACTGCAACAACTTCGACGTGCGCACCGGCAGCGGCGGCAACCACTACTACCTGCCCAACAACCCGCGCGGCTCCTCCCGCTTCGGCGGCGAGTGGGCCAAGTGGTACATGCGCGAGGGCAAGGACGGCGAGGAGCCCCCGGCCCGGATCAGGGAGCAGCTGGAGCTCTTCGACGAGATGCGCGCCACCTTCGATCCCGACGAGGCCCTCCGGATCGCCCAGCAGGTCCTGGAGATCACCAAGGAGGAGTTCTACTACATCGGGATCTCGACACCGCCCAAGGACTACGGCATCGCCAAGACGTCCCTGGGCAACGTGCCCAAGTCCTTCAGCGGCGCCGCGTTCCACATGGCGCCGGGCCCGAGCAACACCAGCACGTACTTCTTCAAGGCCAAGGCCTGACGACGGACGGGAGTCACACGGAATGCTCTCGTTCCTCGGCCGCCGCCTGGGGTGGATGGTCATCACCCTGTGGGCCGTCTCGCTGGCGACGTTCTTCATCATCAGCCTGCCGCCGGGCGACTATGTCTCGACGCTCCAGGCCAACGCCGAGGAGCGAGGGGAGGTCATGGGCCCGGCGGAGGTCGCCGCACTGCGCGAACGCTACGGCCTGGACCAGTCGTTCTTCGCCCAGTACTGGAAGTGGATCAGCAACATCCTCCTCCACGGCGACTTCGGCCAGGCCTTCGCCTGGAACAACCAGCCAGTCGGCGACCTCATCTGGGACCGCGTGGCCCTGTCCTGCTTCCTCTCGGTCGCCACCATGCTGATCATCTGGGCCATCGCCTGGCCGATCGGCATCTACTCAGCCGTGCGCCAGTACTCGCCCGGCGACTACGCCGCCACCCTCTTCGGGTTCATCGGCATGGCCGTACCGGAGTTCATGCTGGCGCTGGTGCTGATGTGGGTCGGCATGCGCTACTTCCATCTCAGCCCCGGCGGCCTGTTCTCGCCGGAGTACCAGGACGCCGCCTGGAACCTCGGCAAGCTCCTGGACGTGGCGAACCACCTGTGGCTGCCGATCCTCATCATCGCCGTCTCCGGCACCGCGGGCGGCATCCGCATCATCCGCGCCAACCTGCTGGACGAGCTGTACAAACCGTATGTGGTGGCGGCCCGCGCCAAAGGGCTGCCCGAGTGGAAGCTGCTGCTGAAGTATCCGGTGCGCACCTCGATGAGCCCGTTCTTCTCCACCGTCGGCTGGCTGCTGCCCGGTCTGATCAGCGGTGAGACCATCATCTCGATCGTGATGAACCTGCCGACCACGGGCCCGCTGATGCTCGGCGGCGTCCTCAGCCAGGACATGTACCTGGTCGGCAGCTTCATTCTGATCCTGTCCACCCTGACCGTCGTCGGGACCCTGGTCAGCGACCTCGCCCTCGCCTGGTGGGACCCCAGGATCCGGCACAGCTACGAGGGAGGGTGAGCGGCTGATGCTGACCAAGTCACCGCAGCCCGAACGGGCCGCCGCCGTACTCGCCGACGAGGCGCCGGTCCTCGGCGGGCAGGCCTCGCCCTGGCTCCTGATATGGCGCCGCTTCCGCAAGCACCGGCTGGCGCTGGTCGGCGCCGTGGTCGTGCTGCTCGCGTATCTCGTCGTCGTCTTCGCCGAACTCCTGGCGCCCGGCTCGCCCAGCACCGCCGACGAGAAGCACACCTACGCACCGCCGCAGATCGTCAAGGTCGACCTCAGCTGGCAGGACGGCCTCCAGTTCTACGCCAACGCCTACACCACCAAGCGCGACCCGGAGACGTTCGAGCAGATCCACACCGTCGACCCCGACAAGCGGATCCCGCTGACGTTCCTCGCCCAGGGCGACTCCTACGAGATGTGGGGACTCATCCCCTGGGACCGGCACCTCTTCGGCCCAACCGACCCCGACCAGAAGGTCTACTTCCTGGGCACCGACAGATCGGGCCGCGACCTGCTCTCCCGGATCATCCACGGATCGCGCGTCTCGCTCTCCATCGGCCTGGTCGGCGTGGCCGTCAGCTTCCTGCTGGGGCTGCTCTTCGGCGGTATCTCGGGCTACTTCGGCGGCACGCCCGACCTGGCAATCCAACGCGTCATCGAGTTCCTGATGTCGATCCCGACGCTGCCGCTGTGGCTGTCGCTCTCCGCCGCAGTCCCCGACGAATGGGGGCCGCTCTCCCGGTACTTCGCCATCACCACGATCCTCTCGGTGATCGGCTGGACGGGCCTGGCGCGGGTGGTGCGCGGCCGCTTCTTCTCCCTGCGCGAGGAGGACTTCGTCACGGCCGCCCGGCTGGACGGCTGCGGCCGGCGCCGCATCATCTTCCGGCACATGGTGCCGTCCATGTCCAGCCATGTGATCGCCTCCCTGACGATGGCCGTCCCCGGCATGATCCTCGGCGAGACCGCGATGAGCTTCCTGGGCCTGGGCCTCCAGTCACCGGCCGTCAGCTGGGGTGTGCTCCTGCAGGAGGCGCAGAACATCCGCACCGTGGAGACCGCGCCCTGGCTGCTGATCCCGGGCATCGCGGTCATCGTCACGGTCCTCGCCATGAACTTCGTCGGCGACGGGCTGCGCGACTCCGCCGATCCGTACAAGTAGCAGCGAAGGAGCAGAGCCCGTGAGCGAGACCGTCCTGCGGGTCAAGGACCTGCGAACGCAGTTCGCGCTCGACGACGGTGTGGTCAAGGCGGTCGACGGGGTGGACCTGGAGATCGGCCGCGGCGAAGTTCTCGCCGTGGTCGGCGAGTCGGGGTGCGGCAAGAGCGTGATGGCCCGCTCGATCCTCCGCCTGGTCGACAAGCCCGGGCGGATCACCGGCGGCGAGATCTGGGTGAGGGATCCGGCGGGCGGCGGCCTGGTGGACCTGGTGCCGGCCGATGTCCGCACCGTGCGCCAGGTGCGCGGCAAGCGCATCGCCATGGTCTTCCAGGAGCCCATGACCTCCATGAGCCCCATGCACACCCTCGGCAACCAGATCGGCGAGGCCATCCTGCTGCACGAGCGGGTGACCAAGGCCGAGGCCCGCGAGCGCACCATCGAACTCCTCGGCCGCGTCGGCATCCCGGCCCCCGAACGCCGCGTCGACGCCTACCCGTTCCAGATGAGCGGGGGCATGCTGCAGCGCGCGATGATCGCCATGGCGCTCTCCTGCAACCCCGAACTGCTCATCGCCGACGAGCCCACCACCGCCCTGGACACCACCACCCAGGCGCAGATCCTCGAACTGCTCGACTCCCTGCGGCGGGACCTCGGGATGGCGGTCATGCTGATCACCCACGACCTGGGTGTCGCGGCCCGACTGGCCGACCGGATCGCGGTGATGTACCTCGGCTCCGTCGTCGAACACGGCGACACCGCCTCGGTCTTCCGCGCCCCCCGCCACCCGTACACCAAGGCCCTGCTGGGGTCGGTCCCCAAGCTCGGCTCCGGCTCCCGCGCCCGGCTCACCCCCGTACGCGGCATGGTGCCGCACGCCTACCAGCGCCCGACCGGCTGCCCCTTCCACCCGCGCTGCGAGGAGTTCATGGCGGGCCGCTGCGAGGTGACCGTGCCCCGGCCGACGGCGGGGCCGGAGCCCGGCAGGGAAGTGCGGTGCCTGCTGTACGAGGACGGCGGCGGATCGCACAAGAATGCCGGCCTGTCGAAGGCCGGGGACAGCGCCGGGGACGGCACCGGGGACAGCGAGGGGGACGCGTGATGGTGACGGCGACCGATCCGCGGCAGGCGACCGCGCTCCTGGAGACCCGGGGCCTGACCAAGCACTTCCCCATCCGCCAGGGCCTGTTCGGCCGTACCGTGGGCCAGGTCAAGGCCCTCGACGGGATCGACCTGCGCATCGCCGGCGGGCAGACCGTCGGCCTCGTCGGCGAGTCCGGCTGCGGCAAGAGCACCCTGGGCCGCTGCCTGCTGCGGGTGCACCAGCCCACCGCGGGAGAGATCCTCTACCGCGCACCCGATGGCACCCCCGTCGACCTGGCCGCCCTCGACGAGCAGGGCCTCAAGCCCTACCGCAGCCAGATCCGGCTGATCTTCCAGGACCCCTACTCCTCCCTCAACCCCCGCATGACCCTCCTCCAGATCGTCGGCGAGCCCCTGAAGGTCAACCTCGGGCTGGCCCGGCCGGAGATCGAGGAACGCGTGGCCGAGCTGCTGCGCAGAGTCGGACTGCGCCCCGAGTACATGCACCGCTACCCCAACGCCTTCAGCGGCGGCCAGCGCCAACGCGTCGGCATCGCCAGGGCGCTGGCGCTCTCCCCGCGCCTCGTCGTGGCCGACGAGGCGGTCAGCGCTCTGGATGTGTCCGTCCGCGCCCAGATCCTGAACCTCCTCAAGGACCTCCAGGAGGAGTCGGAGCTGACCTACCTGTTCATCTCGCACGACCTCGGCGTGGTCGAGTACATGGCCGACGAGATCGCCGTCATGTACGTCGGCAGGGTCGTCGAGACCGGCGAGACCGACGCCCTCTACGCCCGCCCCCTGCACCCCTACACCGAGGCCCTGCTCTCGGCCGTGCCCGACCCGGCACCCTCCTCCCGCCGCCGGGAGCGCATCGTGCTGCGCGGCGAGGTCGCCGACCCCTCCCGCGTACCGTCCGGCTGCCCGTTCCACCCGCGCTGCTTCTACGCGCAGGACCGGTGCAAGACAGAGGTACCGGCCCTCCGCGAGATCGCCCCGGGCCGCACCGCGGCCTGCCACTTCGCCGACCAGCTCCAGTTGAGGGGGGTGGGGGAGTGACCCCCGCTGCGCACATCGACGCGCGCTTCGACGGCGCCGTACAGGAGTCGGACCTGCACCCCGGCGCGTACGAGGCGCTGCTGCCCGTCATCCACCCCGGGGACAGCCACGCCGCCAACCTCCTCGAACTGGACAACGGGGACCTGCTCTGCACCTGGTTCAACGGCCCCGACGAGGGCGACCCGGGGACCAACGTGGTGCTCTCCCGGCTGCCCCACGGCTCAAACCGGTGGACAGCGCCCGTCCTGCTGGCCGACGACCCCGACCGGGCCGAGCAGAACCCGGTCCTCGCCCACGGCCCGGACGGCACCCTGTGGCTGTTCTTCCCCTCCGACGAGCCGCACGACCAGAAGACCGCCCGGCTCACTGTCCGCGACTCGGCCGACGGCGGGCGCAGTTGGAGCCCGCCGCGCACCCTCTTCGAGGGCCCCGGCCTCTTCGTGCGCAACCCGCCGCTCCTCCTCGGCGACGGCTCCTGGCTGCTGCCCGCCTACTGGTGCCGCAAGGACGGCGAGCACTCCACCGTGATGATCAGTCAGGACGGCGGCGGGACCTGGAGCGAGCACGACCTGCCGGACAGCGACCACCTCGTCCAGATGACGGCCGTCCAGCGGGACGACGGATCGCTCTACGCGATGTTCCGCAGCCGCGCCGCCGACCGGATCCACGCCGCCGAGTCCTTCGACCTGGGCCGCACCTGGACGCCGGTGGCGAAGACCGAACTGCCCAACAACAACTCGGCCGTCCAGCTCACCCGGCTGCACAGCGGAGCGCTCGCACTCATCTACAACGACGCCACCCTGGAACGCGACCAGTACCGATGGGTCGGCGAGGGGGCAGGCCGCCGCAAGAAGGCGCTGCGCACCCCGCTGACCCTCGCCCTCTCCGACGACGGCGGCCGCACCTGGCCGCACCGGCGCGACATCCAGACCGCCGACCAGGAGTACTGGGACAACGAGCTCGGCTACTCCTACCCGAGCATCCTCCAGACCCGTGACGGAGGACTGCACATCGCGTACTCCTTCCTCCGCAAGACCATCAAGCACGTACGGGTCGAGGAGGACTGGATCAGAGGCGGGCGCCGGTGACGGTGGAGCAGTGGGACGTCTGCGAGTTGAGGCTGGAGGGCCCCGCCGACGGCAACCCGTACACCGACGTCCGGCTCGGCGCCCGGTTCCAGTACCGCAACCGCGTGGTCGACACCGACGGCTTCTACGACGGCGACGGCGTCTACCGCGTCCGCTTCATGCCCGACCGGCCAGGCCTCTGGCGCTACGTCACCCGCTCCGACTCCCCGGCGCTGGACGGGCGGCGCGGCACCTTCGAGTGCACACCGGCGCGGCCCGGCAACAACGGGCCGGTACGGGCCACCGGGTCGGCGTTCCGGTACGCGGACGGGACGCGCTACCTCCCGGTCGGCACCACCTGCTACCACTGGACGCACGACCTCGACGAGGACCTGGAGCGGCACACCCTGGACGCCCTGGCAGCCTCCCCCTTCAACAAGGTCCGGATGTGCCTGCTCCCGACCGCCGAGATGGCGCCCCCGCTCATCGCCTTCGCGGGCGACACCCCGGGGCAGTTGGACAAGACGCGCTTCAACCCGGCCTTCTTCGCCCACTTCGAGCGCCGCCTGCGCGACCTGCTCGCGCTCGGCATCCAGGCCGACGTGATCCTCTTCCACCCCTACGACCGCGGCCACTGGGGCGTGGACGACATGACCCCCGAGGAGGACGCCTTCCTGCTGCGCTACGTCCTGGCGCGGCTGTCGGCGTTCCGGCACGTGTGGTGGTCGATCGCCAACGAGTACGACTTCAACCACGCCAAGACCGTCGAGGACTGGGACCGCCTGGGCCGGTTCGTGCAGCGCCACGACCCGTACCAGCACCTGCGCTCGATCCACAACGGCACCAAGATGTACACCTACGAGCGCATCTACGACTTCAGCAAACCCTGGACCACCCACCAGTCCATCCAGCACTGGGACGCCTCCCTCACCGGCCGGTGGCTCGCGGCGTGCGGCAAACCGGTGGTCATCGACGAGATCGGCTACGAGGGGAAGGTCGGCCGGCGCTGGGGCAACATCACCGGCCGGACCCTGGTCCGCCAGTTCTGGCACGGCTTCGCGGCCGNNTGGATCTCCATCGGCGGCCGGCTGCGCGGCGACAGCGTGGAGCGCATCGCGTTCCTGCGCGGGCTGCTGGAGGAGGGCCCGGACGACCTGGCGGCGGCGCGGCGGGAGGGCTCGTACCTGCTGGAGTACTTCGGCGACCACCAGCACGCGTACCGCGAGGTGACGCTCCCCCCGGGCGCCGACTACCGCGTCGACCTGATCGACACCTGGAACATGGCGGTCACCGAACTGGACGGGGTGTGGCAGGGATCGGTGCGGGTGGAGCTGAAGGGGCGGCCGGACATGGCGGTGCGGATCAGGAGGACGGGGTGAGGGAGATGGCGGGGGAGCCTTCGCCGGCGGTGGAGCGCTGGGGAGTGCTGGAGTTGGAACTGCCGGGCCCGGCACGGGACGTGGTGTTCTCGTCCGAGGACGGCCGGTGCTTCGCCTCCTCTTCCTTTCCCGACGGGCGCGGCCGCCATCTGCTGCGCTTCATGCCGGATGCGGAGGGAGAGTGGACGTACGAGGGGCCGCGGGGGG
>NZ_LIQY01000366.1 GCF_001418495.1 Streptomyces pathocidini
GAAGTGCGGCCCGCCCCCGCCCGGCCGACACTGGCCGTAATCGCGCTCATCGCGCTGGACAAGGAGGCAGCAATGGGCTGGCTGTGGGCAATCATCGTGGGGCTCGTCCTGGGACTCATCGCCAAGGCGATCCTGCCCGGCAAGCAGAACATCCCGATCTGGTTGACGATCATCCTCGGCATGCTGGGTGCCCTCATCGGCAACGCGGTCGCCCGGGCCATCGGCATCGAGGCCACCAAGGGCATCGACTGGGGCCGCCATCTGCTGCAGCTCGCCGGAGCGGTGCTGATGGTCGCGGTGGGAACGCCGCTCTACGCCGCCATCCGCGGCGGCGGCAAGAAGAAGAAGCACACCGTGTGAGCACCGGCCGCAGACTCCACCACAACAGCGCACCACGCCGTACGCCGAGGCCGCCACCGAGCGGCCCGCGCGTACGGCGTGGTGGAGCGGTCAGAGCCCGTTCTGCTGGGCGATCCGGCGGGATATCCACCGCCCCGGGCGTCGCGGTTCGCGGTGCCGGTCGGGGGTTTGCCCGGGCGGCCTTCGGGTGTTCTCTGGGAGGTGCCCCAGGGGTTCTGTAGGGATCCAACAGCGCGTACGGGATGCCCCTGTCGAGGGTCGATTCTCCGGATCGGGCCGCGGACCGATAGTTTTCGAGGGAAACCTGACCACTATCGAAAGGGTGATCCGTTGAGCCGCTCGGTTCTCGTCACCGGAGGAAACCGGGGCATCGGCCTCGCCATCGCGCGCGCCTTCGCCGACGCGGGCGACAACGTCGCCATCACCTACCGGTCGGGCGAGCCACCGGCGGACCTCGCCGAACTGGGCTGCCTCGCCGTCAAGTGTGACATCACGGACCCCGAGCAGGTCGAGCAGGCCTACAAGGAGATCGAGGAGCGCCACGGTCCGGTCGAGGTGCTGGTGGCCAACGCCGGGATCACCCGCGACCAGCTGCTGATGCGCATGTCCGAGGAGGACTTCAGCTCCGTCCTCGACACCAACCTCACCGGCACCTTCCGGGTCGTCAAGCGCGCCAACCGCGGGATGCTGCGCGCCAAGAGGGGCCGCGTCGTCCTGATCTCCTCCGTGGTGGGCCTGCTGGGCTCCGCGGGGCAGGCGAACTACGCCGCCTCCAAGGCCGGCCTCGTCGGCTTCGCCCGCTCGCTCGCCCGCGAGCTGGGCTCCCGCAACATCACCTTCAACGTCGTCGCGCCCGGCTTCGTCGACACCGACATGACGAAGGCGCTCAGCGACGAGCAGCGCCGGAACATCGTGGGCCAGGTGCCGCTCGGCCGCTACGCGCAGCCCGAGGAGATCGCCGCCACGGTGCGGTTCCTCGCGTCGGACGACGCCTCGTACATCACTGGAGCCGTCATTCCGGTTGACGGCGGATTGGGCATGGGTCACTGATCACCATGAGCGGAATCCTCGAGGGCAAGCGGGTCCTGATCACCGGCGTGCTGATGGAGTCCTCCATCGCCTTCCACGCCGCGAAGCTGGCCCAGGAGCAGGGCGCGGAGATCATCCTCACCGCGTTCCCGCGGCCCACGCTCACCGAGCGCATCGCCAAGAAGCTCCCCAAGCCCACCAAGGTCATCGAGCTGGACGTGACCAACGACGAGCACCTCGCGCGGCTCGAGGACGTGGTGCGCGAGGAGCTCGGCAGCCTGGACGGCGTCGTCCACTCCATCGGCTTCGCGCCGCAGGACGCGCTCGGCGGCAACTTCCTCAACACCCCGTTCGAGTCCGTGGCCACGGCCATGCACGTCTCGGCGTTCTCGCTGAAGTCGCTGACCATGGCCTGCCTGCCGTTGATGCAGGAGGGCGGCTCGGTCGTCGGCCTCACCTTCGACGCCCAGTACGCCTGGCCGCAGTACGACTGGATGGGCCCGGCCAAGGCCGCCCTGGAGGCCACGAACCGCTACATGGCGCGTGACCTGGGCAAGCAGAACATCCGCTGCAACCTCGTCTCGGCCGGGCCGATCGGCTCGATGGCCGCCAAGTCCATCCCGGGCTTCTCGGAGCTGGCGGGCGTGTGGGACAACCGCTCCCCGCTGGAGTGGGATCTCTCCGACCCCGAGCCGGCCGGGCGCGGCATCGTGGCGCTGCTCTCCGACTGGTTCCCGAAGACCACCGGCGAGATCGTGCACGTCGACGGCGGCCTGCACGCGATCGGCGCCTGACACCCATCCCGTACACGGCCTCCCGTACGCGACTCGTACGCGGCTTCCCGTACGCGATTCCGCGCACGCTCTCCCGTACGCGGTGAACGCCCCGGTCCCTGGAAATGCGCCAACAGGGGCCGGGGCGTTGCCCGTTCAGCCGTTTCTGAAGCACTTCAGCGCGTAGCTCGCCGCCTCCGCGCTCGCCGTCTCCGCGTCCCCGGCCCGGATCGCCGCCACCAGCCGCCCGTGGTCCATGTGCCGCTCCGGGCGCAGCTCGAGGCCCACATCGCTGCGCAGCCAGTCCCGCAGGACGTCGCCCAGGTCCGCGTAGAGCGCGGTCATCACCTCGTTGTGCGAGGCCGCGACGAACGCCAGGTGCAGGGTCGAGTCGGCCGCCACGAACGCCTCGGCGTCGCCCGACTCCCACGCCTCCTCGCGCCGTTCCAGCAGCACGTCCAGCTGCCTCAGGTCGCGCTCGGTGCGGCGCTCGGCGGCCAGCCGGGCGGCCGAGGACTCCAGAGTGGAGCGCAGCTCGGCGATGTGGCTCGGGTCGGCGCCGGCGAACCGCCGCTGCATCACCCCGGCCAGTTCGCTGGTGGCCGCGACATACGTGCCCGAGCCCTGCCGGATGTCCAGCAGCCCGTTGTGGGCGAGCGCGCGGACCGCCTCGCGGACGGTGTTGCGGGCCACCCCCAACTGCTCGACGAGCTCGGGCTCGGTCGGGATGCGGGACCCCACGGGCCACTCGCCGGAGGTGATCTGGTTCCGCAGCGCGGCGATCACCTGGTCGGAGAGCGCGGAGCGGCGGGTGGTCGTCAGGGGCATGGCGTTCCGGAGTCTCGGATAAGGATTGGACAGGCAATCATCCCATGATTCTATGATGGCCCGCATGGCCGACGACGAATCCCAGACGATGACCGCCGCCCCGGGCCGGCCGGCGGCGGACCGGAGCCGCATGCCGGAGAAGAGCCGCGCCACCGCCGCGCAGGCCGGGACCGCCACCGAACAGGCCGTCCCCGGCTGGCTCACCCGGCTCGCGGTCGTCGGACTCGTCCTCGCCGCCCTCAACCTGCGTCCCGCCATACCCAGCCTCGGCGCGCTCCTTCAGGAGGTGCGCGCCGGGCTCGGCATGAGCGGCAGCGTCGCGGGGCTGCTGACCTCCGTACCCCCGCTGTGCTTCGGCGTGTTCGGCATCGCGGCACCCCGGCTGTCCCGGCGCTGGGGGCCCGGCGCGGTGGTCTGCGCGGGCATGGCCGCGATCGCGGCCGGGCTGCTGATCCGGCCGTTCGTCGGCGGCACCGCGGCCTTCCTCGCCACCAGCGCCCTCGCCCTCGCGGGCATCGCCGTCTCCAACGTGCTGATGCCGGTCATCGTCAAGCGCTGGTTCCCCGACCGGGTCGGCCCCATGACCGGCCTGTACTCGATGGCGGTGGCCCTCGGCACCGCGCTCGCCGCGGCCGTCACCGTCCCCATGACCGAGGCCCTGGGCGGGAGTTGGCGCATCGGACTCGCGGTCTGGGCCCTCCTCGCCGTCCTCGCCGTACTGCCCTGGCTGCCCCTGGCCCGCGACCGCAGCGGTACGGCAGGCGAGGCCCCGGGCGTACGGCTGGACGGGCCGGCCGTCCGGATCACCCGCTCTCCCACCGCCTGGGCGCTCGCCTGCTTCTTCGGACTCCAGGCCACCGCCGCGTACATCACCATGGGCTGGCTGCCGCAGATCTTCCGCGACGCCGGAGTACCCGCCTCCACCGCCGGGGTGCTGCTCGCCGTGACCATGGGCCTCGGCGTCCCGCTCTCCTTCGTCCTGCCGCGGATCGCCGCCCGCGTACGCCACCAGGGCCCCATCGCCCTCACCCTCGGCGCCTGCGGGCTCTCCGGCTACGCGGGCCTCTACTTCGCCCCGGCCGCCGGAGCCTGGGCCTGGGCGCTGTTGCTGGGCGTCTCCAACTGCGCCTTCCCGCTGGTCCTCACGCTGATCGGGATGCGCTCGCGGACCGGCGCCGGTGTCGTACGGCTCTCCGCCTTCGTGCAGAGCGCCGGCTATCTGATCTCCATCCCCGGGCCGCTGCTGGTCGGCGTGCTCTACCAGCACAGCGGCGGCTGGGAGCTGCCGATCGCGCTCATGGCCGGGCTGATGCTGCCGCAGCTCGCCCTGGGCTTCCTCGCGGGCCGGAACCGGGTCGTCGAGGACGAGCACGGGGTGCTCGCGTAGCCGTTCGGGGCGGGTGGGAGACTGGTGGGCATGCCAGTGCTCGACCCGAATCCCCAGAACGGGCAGAAGAAGCTGCTCACCATCCTCGGCGTGATGCTGCTCGTGACCGTCGTCATCGGCGTGATCGCGACCATCGCCTCGCCCTGACCACCCCGCCTCACCACCCTGACCGGACCGCCGCACCCTGAGTGGACCGCTCCCCGGCGAGGCCGGGGGCCGGAGGCGTGGCAAGGTGGTGGGGACAGCCCCACCACCCCTAGGGGGCCAGGCTCAGGGTGAAGTGGGTGGATCACCGGATGGGATCGGCCCGCGCGAATCCGTAGGTTCGAAGTGCACCGCGAGACAGCGGTGCACCGGAAGGGGCGCGGCCGTGGCAGGCGGCCGCGTCACCCCGCTCGAACACACGGAGGCGGTCCCCCATGTCAGCGCGTACGCACCCCTGGACCACCCCTCCTGCCCGTGGCTCCTACGAGACGCGGCTGCCGTGGTGGGCCATCGCCCTGCCGTCCGTGGCCTTCGCCGCCCTGCTCATGCTGCTGGTCGGCCCATCGGGCGCCCACGCCGCGACGAACGGGGCCGAGCCGGGACTCGGCTTGGTCCTGGAACGCGTCCAAGAGGTGCTGCGCCGCTAGCCTGGGCATCACCCGTCACGGGTGGGCGTCCCAACACCCCGCGCCCCACAGCGGGTTTCGTGCGAAGCTGGGACGCATGAGCGTCGCTGCAACTTCCCCGGAAAGCAATCCCGGATCCACGGAAACCGGCCCCACGGACGCCCGCAGGCTCGTCCTCCTCCGGCACGCCAAGGCCGACTGGCCCCAGGTGTCCGACCACGACCGGCCGCTCGCCGAGCGCGGCCGCAAGGAAGCCCCCGTCGCGGGCCGCTGGCTCGCGGGCACGGGGATCAACCCCGGTCTGACCCTCTGCTCCACCGCGGTCCGCACCCGAGAGACCTGGAAGCTCGTGGTGCACGAGCTGCCGCAGCGGCCCAGGACCGTGTACGAGGAGCGGATGTACGATGCGTCGCTCGGCGAGCTCATCGCACTGCTCAACGAAACCCCCGACGACGTACGGGACCTGCTGCTCGTCGGGCACAACCCGGGCATGCACGCGCTGGCCGACGCCCTCTCGGGCGGGGCCGAGGGGGACGCCCTGGCGCGGATGAACCGGGGCGGGTTCCCGACCGCGGCCATAGCCGTGGTCGGCTTCGACGGCTCGTGGAAGTCCGTAGAGCACGGAGTCGGCAGGCTTCTCGACTACTGGGCACCGCACGACTAGCCGCACGGCCGGCCGCACCAACCGCCGTACCCGGTCCGGAGGTTGAGACCGAGCAGAAGGGCCCCGGCGCGAGTGCGGCCGGGGCCCTGCCTCTGTCCGGGGGCGCCTCAGTCGGCGTGGGTGTGCGCGGCCTCGACCTCTTCGCGCGTGATGCCCAGCAGATAGAGCACGGTGTCGAGGAAGGGCACGTTGACGGCCGTGTGGGCGGCCTCGCGCACCACCGGCTTGGCGTTGAAGGCCACCCCGAGCCCGGCCGCGTTCAGCATGTCCAGGTCGTTGGCGCCGTCGCCGATCGCCACCGTCTGCGCCAGCGGGACTCCGGCCTCCGCCGCGAAGCGGCGCAGCAGTCGCGCCTTGCCCGCCCGGTCCACGACCTCGCCGACCACCCGGCCCGTGAGCTTGCCCTCGGCCACCTCCAGGGTGTTGGCGGAGGCGAAGTCCAGCCCGAGCCGCTCCTGCAGATCATCTGTGACCTGCGTGAACCCACCCGACACCACGCCGACTTGGTAGCCGAGGCGCTTGAGCGTACGGATCAGGGTACGGGCGCCGGGCGTCAGCCGGACCTCGGCCCTGACCTTGTCGACCACCGACGCGTCGAGCCCCGCGAGCAGCGCCACGCGCGCGTGCAGCGACTGCTCGAAGTCCAGCTCGCCGCGCATCGCGGCCTCCGTCACCTCGGCGACCTGGTCCTCGCACCCCGCGTGCGCGGCAAAGAGCTCGATCACCTCGTCCTGGATGAGCGTGGAGTCCACGTCCATGACCACCAGCCGCTGCGCGCGGCGGTGCAGCCCCGAGGCCACCACGGCCACATCGATGCCGAGCGCCGCGGCCTCGGTGGCGAGCGCGGTCCGCAGCGGCTCCGGCTCGGCGCCGGACACCTCGAACTCCACCGCCGTCACCGGGTACTTCGCCAGCCGGAAGATCCGGTCGATGTTGCCGCCGAGTGCGGTGATACGGGCCGCGACGGCGGAGGTCGACTCGGCGGTCAGCGGCTGCCCCAGCACGGTCACGTGCGAACGGCCCGCGGCGCGGGGGCGGTTGTCGCCCCGGCCCGAGATGATCTCCGCCTGGAGCTTGTGGGACTCGGCCCAGGCGTGCACCGTGGCCCGCAGCTCACCCTCCGTGTCGCCCCCGGCGGGCGCGGTGACCAGGGCGCAGAGCACGATCCGGCCCCGGGTGACGACCTGCTCGATGTCTATGACGTCGACCGAGTACGCGGAGAGGGTGTCGAACAGGCCGGCGGTGATGCCCGGGCGGTCCTTCCCGAAGATCTTGACGAGGAGGGTGGGGCTGTTCTCGCCCGGTGCACCGGCGACCGGCGGATTCTGCGATGCGCTCATGGTGCTCCCACCGTATCCGGCCGCCGTACGATCCCGCGCGCCCATCCCGTATCACGGAACGCGCCCCTTGGCGCCGGTTCACCACCCGGGGCGGAGGAGCGACGAGGGGGGCGCGGCACCCAGTGCCATCTGCGGGGGGAGCCCATCCCTGGCTTTCCCTCCGGGCGCCCCGCCTGAAATAGTTCTCCACGATCTTCGCCATGCCTGGAGCCCCCGCGCGGGGGTCACTCGGCAGACAAGCAGTGGGGCATGAAGTGCCGGAACCAGTACTGGAATTGAACGGGCGGACGTGGGCGCTCGATCCCTCCACGACGTACACCATCGGGCGTGATCCGCAGGGCCATGTGGTGGTCGAGGACCCCAGAGTCTCCTGGCGGCACGCCAACCTCCGCTGGGTCGAGGGGAGTTGGTTCGTCGAGGACCGGGGGAGCACCAACGGCACCTTCCTCCGGGGGCGGCGCGTCGAGCGGGCCGAGGTCGTCCCCGGCACCGAACTCCGCCTGGGCAACGCCGTCGACGGCCCGCGCCTGGACCTCCTGCCCGCCCACGCCCCGGCCCACGGCGGCCCGACGCACCCGGCCCCCGCG
>NZ_LIQY01000367.1 GCF_001418495.1 Streptomyces pathocidini
GAGCCGATGGCCGAGCTGCATCTGACCCTGCCCACCTCGTATCCGCGCACCGTCGCCCGCCGCCTCGCCGTGCTCGCCTCGTTCACGGCGGTCGCCGCCGGGGGCCTGGTCGGGCTGCTGGCAGCAAGCGGTCATGTCGTCAGTCCCGCTGTCACACTGCCCGAACTGGCCGGACTGACCGCCCTCCTGGGTGGCTGCGCCGCGTGGGCGACGGCGGCCATCGGCTCGGCGGCCGCGGCTTCCACGCTGGTCGTCGCGGCCTGCCTGGCCAAGCTGCTCCTGGTGGACCGGATGGTGCCCGAAGGGTTCGCGCAGGCGCTGCCCGCGCTGGTGCTCGGGGCCTGGCTGACCGCCCTGGCGCTGCGCGCCCTCGCCGACGGCGGACGGCTCGGCGCCCGGCAAGGACCCGAGGAGGCCCGATGAGCGCACTCGTGTGGACCATTCGCTACGAGGCGCTGATGGCCGCGCGGCGCAAGGCCGTGTGGGCCGCGGTCCTCCCGCTGGCGGCACTGAGCCTGCTGCTCGCTGCCACCTCCCCGGTCGTCACCGGTCTCCCCGATCCGGCGGCCCGGGTAGGGGCGGCCGCGGTGCTGGTCAACACCCTCTGCACGCTGGGCGTGGGCCTCGCATTGGCCGACCGGCTGCGGCGCGGCCTGGAGGCCAGAGGCATGGCCGAGCTGCTCTCGTCCACCCCCACCGGCCGGCTCCCCCGCACCACCGCGGCGTTGCTGGGCCCCCTGCTCACCGCCCTGGTGCCGGTCGCCGGACTCCTGCTGTTCTTCGGCGCGGTGATGTCCGCGTTCGACGAAAGCGCCGCTCCGCTCGGGGGAGCGGCGCTCGCCCTGCTGGTGGCCGTCGTCCCGGCGGCGCTGCTGGTGACCGCGTTCGCCGGGCTGCTGGGCGTTCTCATGCCGGTGGCCGGGGCCCGGGCCGTCACGGTCGTGGTGTGGCTGTGGGCCCTGCACTTCCCGCCGAAGTTCTCGCCGATGCCCACGGCGACCGGCACCGTCCTCTCGCCACTGGGCGGCTATCCGCTGGTGGCCTGGGGGCACGCCCCCGAGGTCTGGGCGGCTCGCGAGGGCGCGGGCCCGCTGCGCCCGGAGGCCGGGGACGCGGCGGCCTGGCTGAACCTCGCGCTGGTCCTGCTCATGGCGGTGGTCTGCTTCGCCCTCGGCCATCTCGCCGCCCGGATACGACGACACGGAGCGTCATGAACATCACCACCGAGCAACTGACGAAGGTACACCCCGGTGGCCGTCGCGCGCTGGACGCCGTCGACCTGCACATCGAGGGCGGCACCATGGGGCTGTTGGGGGCCAACGGCGCGGGCAAGACCACGCTGCTGCGCATCCTCACCGGCGTCCTGCGCCCGACCTCGGGCCGGGTCACGGTCGCCGGGCACGATCTGGCGACCACCGCCGGCCTGACGGCAGTCAAGCGCACCCTCGGCTATCTCCCGCAGGAGCTGTCGCTCTATCCGGACCTGACCGCCCGTGAGTTCCTCGACTACATCGCCGTGCTCAAGGGCGTCCACGACCGGCGCGAGCGCCGACAGCAGGCGGAGGCGCGCATCGCCGAAGTCGGTCTGGAGGACCGGGCGGACGAGCGGCTGGGCGGCTTCTCCGGCGGCATGAAGCGGCGGGTCGGCATCGCCCAGGCGCTGATCGGCGACCCGTCGGTGCTGATCGTGGACGAGCCCACCACGGGCCTCGACCCGCACGAGCGCATGCGGTTCCGCGCCCTGCTCGCCGGGCTGGGCGGCGGCCGCACCGTGCTGCTGTCCACGCACATCCTGGACGACGTCGCCCAGACCTGCCCCGATGTCGCGGTGCTCACCTCGGGGCGGCTGGTCTTCCACGACTCCACGGCCGCGCTGGTCAGCCAGGCCGCGGGCTGCACGTACGTGCTACGGCCCGGACCGATGGGCGGGCCGCCGCCCGGGGCCGACGTGGTGAGCGCGGTGGCCACCCCCGACGGGCCGGAGTACCGCATCGTCACCTCCGCGCCGCCCGCCGGGGCCCGCCCCGTCGAGCCGTCGCTCGAGGACGGCTACGCGGCGCTGCTGCGCGCCGATCCCGGCCGCGAGAACCCCGAACACGACAACAGTGAGGTAGTCAGCAAGTGACCACAGCATCCGGACGCTCCATCACCAACCGCCGTTCCACCACCGCCCGGCGGCCCACCCGGCGTTCCCGCGCGGCCGCCGGCTCGGCGCTGGCCGCGCTGGCCCTGGTGGCGCTCGCCGCCTGCGACGGGGCCGGCCGGTCCAACCCGGGCACGACGGACCCCGAGCCACTGCCCAGCCCGACCTCGACCCGGCAGGCGATGAGCGAGAAGAACCTGGGCTACACCTGGCCGCTCACCGTGGACCGGGGCACCGCCGAGTGCCGCAAGGACACCCAGGCCGTGTTCACCGCACCGGGCGGCAAGACGTACGCACTCAACGACCGTGCGCGCGACGCGGGTTATCCGGACATCGCGCCGCTGCGCGCCAAGGGGGAGGACGGTAGCGAGATCAGCATCGGCTCGCTGCTCAGCAAGACCTTGAAGCTCTGTCGCGCCGCGCGCTGACCGCGCGCGGCTGTCTCGGCGCGGCAACCGCGCCGCTTCGCTCCCGCCGGATTCCGGCGGGAGCACAGCCGATCACAGCACGTACCACGGGGGGCAACATCGTGTCGCAGCGCAATTCGCCGGAGGCCGGGCTGTGCGTCCTGGCCCACTCCGGTCTCAGAGCGTCCTTCGACTCGCCCGACGCGCCACTGAGCGGGCTGCGGGCGGGGCTCGACCGCGTCGAGTTCGTCGACGAACGGCAGTTGGCGGCTCCCGGCACACCGGATCTTCCGGTGCTCATGCCGGTCACCAGCGAGTTCCAGGCGGAGGACCTGCGTGCCGTGCGGTTACAGCACCCGCTGGCCCTGCTCGTGGCCGTCACCAACGACCTCTCAGGGCATCAGACGTACTACGCGATCCGCTCGGGCGCCAACTTCGTGTTCAACATGGCCATTCCGGAGGAGCGGCAGGTCGATCTGCTGCTGGCCCAGTGCCGGGCGCACTGCACGGGCAGCGCGCCGGACCGGGCAGCGGTGGCGGGACGGCTGCGCGCCCTCCCGGCTCGCGAGTCCCCGCCCACGCCTCCCGCGGCAGCGCCGATTCCGGGAGTCGACTACGACCCGGAGCTGCTGCGCCTGCTGTGTACCTCGGCGACGGTGTCCGAGATAGCACGCCGCTACTACTGCTCGGAGCGGTCGATGTACCGGCGCATCCGCAGGCTGTACGACGCGTTGGGCGTCTCGGGCCGGTCCGAACTCCTTCCCTTGGCAGCTGAGTTAGGTCTGCGCCGGCCGTCGCCCGCACGGGCGGGATAGCCGTCCGACCGGGGAGGCGGGGCTCGGTCCCGCGCCCACGGCCGGCCGGCCCCGGCCCCGCGTCAGCGGATGCCGGCATCGGCAGTCTCCAGGAGCCGGAAGAAGCCCGCCTCGACGTTGCCGTCCAGGGCCAGCCCCGTCAGCGGGCCCTCGAAGCGGGTCCGGCCGGCCACCAGCACCTGCACCCGGTCGCAGACCTGGGCCACCTCCGCCAGCTGGTGGCTGGCGATCAGGACGGCGACACCCTCGCCCGCCAGGGAGCGGATGATGCCGCGCATCTCCCGGATTCCCACCGGGTCGAGGCCGTTGGTGGGTTCGTCCAGGATGATGAGCCGCGGCCTGGCCAGGAGGGCGATCGCGATGCCCAACCGCCAGCGCATGCCGAGGGAGTACGCCCCGACCTTCCGGCTCCGGGCCTCGGTCATCTTGACCAGTTCCAGGGCCGGTTCGATCCACTGCTGGGGCACTCCCCGCAGCCGGGCGTGGATGCGGAGCGTCTCGTCCGCCGTCAACTGCGGCCACAAACCAGGGACTTCGATCAGGGCCCCGACCTCGCCGAGGGACTCCCGGGCCACCGGCCCGCCGAAGATCTCGATGCTGCCGGAAGTGGGGCGCTGGAGCCCGAGGAGCGCCTTCATCAGGGTCGTCTTGCCCGCACCGTTGGGGCCGAGCAGGCCGTACACCTCGCCGACCCGGACCGTGAGGTCCACGCCGTCCAGGGCGCGGTGGGAGCCGTAGTGCTTGTGCAGTTCGCGGATCCGCAGCGCTGTGGTGGTCGCGGTCGTGGTCATCGTCAGATCTCCTTGCGACTCATGTGGAGGCGGCCCACGACGAGCAGAACCGCGGTCAGTACGGCGGCCAGGGCCACCGCGACCGGGATGGCGCCCGGGTCGGTGACAGGGCTGTCCTTCGGGAGGGGCACGCCGTTGGGGCCGATCCCGGCGAGCGGCAGCACCACCCTCATCGGCCAGGCGAACGGCACCGCGTACCAGAAGTCCTTGTCGGAGACGAGCGCCCCGCACAGCAGGCCTGCCACGCCGACCCCGATGCTCGGGCCCATCCCCCACACCACGGCCACCAGTACCGCCAGAGCGGTCATGGACAGGCCCACCAGCCACGGGAGGTAGACGGCGGCCACGACCGTGCCCATGCCGCCGGGGAAGGCGCCGCTGAGCAGCCCGCCGAGGGAGAGCATCACGACCAGGACCGTGGAGGAGACGAAGCCGAGGATGCCCAGGGCCGCGACCTTGCCCACGAAGTAGCGCCCGCGCGGGACCCCGTAGGACAGCAGCAGCCGCCAGGCGTCCTGGTCGGCGCGGACCGAGAGCGCGGCCGCCAGGCCCGCCGTCATGGGCACCAGCACACCCCAGAACTCCAGCGTCACGTTGCGGAAGACCTCGAAGGTCTGGCCCGCCTTGGCCTCGGAGGAGCCGAGGGCGCCCAGGAAGAGGGGGACGGTGATGATGACGGGCGCCAGCAGGTGGTACCACGCGATGAACCCGCGCTTGTGCCGGGCGAGTTCGGTGCCCACCACGGCGACGAGCGAGGGGTTGTCGCGCTGCCCGGCGCGGGGCGGTGCGGCGGTCGTGTCGTATGCCATGCGTACTCCATCGAGGTCCTGCGCGAGGGTGCGCGGAGGCGGAAGCCTTCCGGCCCGGCTCCCCGGTGCTCCCGGGTCCGCGATGTACGTAGCGCCCGTTCGCACGCCGGTTCACCACCGGCTCCGACTCGGCCACCAGCGGCCCCGGAAGAATGCCGGAAACCCCCGGAAACACGCGGTGGCCCGCCCCCTGCGGCAGGGGGCGGGCCACCGAACAGGGGTGGTGTCAGATCTCCTCGCCGGAGAGCAGCGGCTCGAACCGTTCGTAGGAGGCGTAGTCCCGGAAGTGGCGGGAGTACAGGTCGGCGTCCCGGGTCAGGTCGGTGTCCTCGGCCTCCCGCACGTCCACGACCGTCCGCAGCTTCCACGTGACGGTCTCGCCCCGGTCGTTGAGGTAGCTGGTCTCGGCCCGCCGGGCGCGCCACTCGACGCGGTCGCGCGCCGCCTCCTCGTCCCGCGCGTGCACCAGGACGACGTTCTCCTGGAAGAGCGGGGGGTGGTCCGCCCGGTCCGATGACGCCTCCATCAGCACGATCGCCACATACGGCACTGTGGCCCCGTCACCGGCCGCCTCGGGCCTGTCGTGCCCGCCGCCGTCTGCACCGGAGGTCATGGCGTACTCCCTCGCACTCGTACGAACCCTGGTCGGCCGCCGCCCGGGCCTACTTGTCGAAGCGGCGGTCGTTCAGCAGCTTCCAGGCCTTGACGTCGTCCCGGTCGCCCCGCCGCTTGCCGTCAAATATCTCACTGAGGGTGCGGGAGAGGCGGTCGGTGGGGAACTCTCGGCGGATCGAGCCCTTCTTGCAGCGCGAGATGAACTTCGCGGCGACCTCGTCGAGGTTGTCGCCGGCGCGGCAGGTGCGGGCCGCGTCGATGTCGGCAGGCGCCGAGGCGGGCTCCGCGGCGGAGGCCACGGGAACGAGGCCGGTGGCGGGGGCGGCCGATGCGGCGGGCGCGACCAGGCCTCCCAGGGCCAGGACGAGGACACCGGTGAGGCAGGCACGGCGGAGCATCTTCATTTCTCTTCCTCCCGAGCATGGGTCGAACAGAACCCGCCGGACCGCCTGCCCTCACGGGGCTCGGGCGATCCGGCGTCCTCTCGACCCTCGCAGCCGGCTCCGCTCGGCGGGGGCCGTGGCAGGGAAGTTGGCAGTCAACCGTCAGGCAGCTGCCGCATCGGCGACCACTCCGCCGTCAGCCACCACTCCCCCGCCGGCCACCGCTCCGCCCCGCCGGGCCCTTCGCTCGGCTCGTCAACCGCCGCCGTGTCAGTGGTTCTTGGGGAACCCCAGGTCCACGCCGCCGTCCTCCGGGTTCGGCCAGCGCGTGGTGACGACCTTGCCGCGGGTGTAGAAGTGCACGCCGTCGTTGCCGTAGATGTGGTGGTCGCCGAAGAGGGAGTCCTTCCAGCCGCCGAAGGAGTGGTAGCCGACGGGGACCGGGATCGGCACGTTGACGCCGACCATGCCCGCCTGGACCTCCAGCTGGAACCGGCGGGCCGCGCCCCCGTCCCGTGTGAAGACGGCGGTGCCGTTGCCGAACGGCGACTCGTTGATCAACCGCACCCCGTCCTCGTAGGAGTCGGCGCGCAGCACGCACAGCACCGGGCCGAAGATCTCGTCCCGGTAGGCGTCCGAGTCCGTGGAGACCCGGTCGAGCAGCGAGAGCCCGATCCAGTGGCCGTCCTCGTAGCCCTCGACGGTGAAGCCGGTGCCGTCGAGGACGACCTCGGCGCCCTGCTCGGCCGCGCCGTGGACGTACGAGGCGACCTTGTCGCGGTGGGCCCTGGTGATCAGGGGGCCCATCTCGGAGGCCGGGTCGCCGCCGGGGCCGATCTTGATCTTCTCGGCGCGGTCGCGGATCTTCGCCACCAGCTCGTCGCCGACGGGGCCGACCGCGACGACCGCGGAGATGGCCATGCAGCGCTCGCCGGCCGAGCCGTAAGCGGCGGACACGGCGGCGTCGGCGGCCGCGTCCAGGTCGGCGTCGGGCAGCACCAGCATGTGGTTCTTGGCGCCGCCGAGGGCCTGGACGCGCTTGCCGTGCGCGGAGGCGGTGGCGTGGATGTGGCGGGCGATCGGAGTGGAGCCGACGAAGGAGACGGCCGCGACGTCGGGGTGGACCAGGAGCCGGTCGACCGCGGCCTTGTCGCCGTTGACGACGTTCAGCACCCCGTCCGGAAGCCCGGCCTCCGTGGCCAGTTCGGCGAGCCGGATCGCCGGGGACGGGTCCTTCTCGCTCGGCTTGAGGACGAAGGTGTTGCCGCAGGCGATGGCGAGCGGGAACATCCACATCGGCACCATGGCAGGGAAGTTGAACGGCGTGATGCCTGCCACGACGCCCAGGGGCTGCCGGATCGCTGCCACATCCACGCGGTTGGAGACCTGGGTGGACAGCTCGCCCTTGAGCTGGGTGGTGATGCCGCAGGCCAGCTCGACGATCTCCAGCCCGCGGGCCACCTCGCCGAGCGCGTCGGAGTGGACCTTGCCGTGCTCGGCGGTGATCAGCGCGGCAAGCTCGTCGCGGTGCGCGTCGAGCAGCGCGCGGTAGCGGAAGAGCACCGCGGTGCGGGCGGCCAGCGAGGAGGTGCCCCAGGTCTGGTAGGCGGCCTGGGCCGCCGCCACGGCCGCGTCGACGTCCTCGGCGGAGGCGAGGGCCACGCGGGTCGTCTGCGCCCCGGTCGCCGGGTCGGTCACCGGGCCGTGGTTTCCGGAGGCGCCTTCGACGGTCTTCCCGCCGATCCAGTGGTCGAGGGTCTTCATGGTGCGGAGCCTTTCTGGGACGGGTGCGGGAGTCCTACAGGTGGCGGCGCCGGTTCGCGACGTGGCGGTCGTATCCCTCCCGGGCCTGGAGGGCCGCCGGACGGGTGGCGGTCTCGGCCACCGGAACATCCCACCACGCCTGTGCGACGGGCACGCCGGACACTGTGTCGGCCGTTTCGGTCTCCACATAGACACATGTGGGGCGGTCCGAGGCGCGGGCCTCGGCGAGCGCTTCCCGCAGCTCCCCGACGGTCTCGGCGCGGATGACTGCCATTCCGAGACTGGCAGCGTTGGCAGCCAGGTCGACGGGTAGGGGGTCTCCGGTGTAGCTGCCGTCCTCGGCGCGGAAGCGGTACGCGGTGCCGAACCGTTCACCGCCGGTGGCCTCGGAGAGGCCGCCGATGGAGGCGTAGCCGTGGTTCTGGAGCAGGACGACGTTGATGTTGACGCCCTCCTGGACGGCGGTGACGAGCTCGGTCGGCATCATCAGGTACGTGCCGTCGCCGACCAGGGCCCACACCGGCCGGTCGGGGGCGGCGAGCCGTACGCCGATGGCGGCCGGGATCTCGTACCCCATGCAGGAGTAGCCGTACTCGAGGTGGTACTGGCGCGGCGAGCGGGCGCGCCAGAGCTTGTGGAGGTCGCCGGGGAGCGAGCCCGCCGCGTTGATGACCACGTCCTCGTCGCCGACGACGGAGTCGAGCGCGCCGAGCACCTGCGTCTGAGTCGGCCGCACATGCGCGTCCGCGGCGCCGCAGACCCGGTCCACGGTCTCCTCCCAACGCGCCTTGCCCGCACGGTACTCGGCCTCGTACGCGGGGTCGACCCGGTGGGCGCCGAGGGCTCCGGCCAGGGCTTCGAGCGCGGCGCGGGCGTCGGCGACCACGGTCGCGCCGGCCATCTTGTGGGCGTCGAAGGGCGCGATGTTGAGGTTGAGGAAGCGGACGCCGGGGGCGGCGAAGAGGGTGCTGGAGGCCGTGGTGAAGTCGGTCCAGCGGGTGCCGACGCCGATGACCAGGTCGGCGGTGCGGGCGAGTTCGTCGGCCACGGCCGTTCCGGTGTGGCCGATCGCGCCCACGTCGGCGCGGTGGTCGTGGCGCAGCGAGCCCTTGCCGGCCTGGGTGGAGGCGACCGGGATGGAGGTGGCGTCGGCGAGGGCCTTCAGGGCGTCCTCGGCCTCGCTGTGGTGGACGCCGCCGCCGGCGACGATCAGGGGGCGGGCGGCGGAGCGTACGGCCCGTGCGGCCTCGGCGAGTTCAGTGGCGTCGGGGGCCGGACGGCGTACGGCCCACACCCGCTCCGCGAAGAAGTCCTCGGGCCAGTCGTAGGCCTCGGCCTGGACGTCCTGCGGGAGGGCGAGGGTGACGGCGCCGGTGTCGACCGGGTCGGCGAGGACCCGGACGGCCTGGAGGGCGGCGGGGATCAGCGCCTCGGGGCGGGTGATCCGGTCGAAGTAGCGTGAGACCGGCCGCAGGCAGTCGTTGACCGAGACGTCGCCCGCGTACGGGACTTCGAGCTGCTGGAGGACGGGGTCGGCGGGGCGGGTGGCGAAGGTGTCGCCGGGCAGCAGGAGGACGGGGAGCCGGTTGATCGTGGCCAGGGCGGCGCCGGTGACGAGGTTGGTGGCGCCGGGGCCGATGGAGGTGGTGACGGCCTGGGCCGAGAGGCGGTTGGACTGCCGGGCGTAGCCGACGGCGGCGTGCACCATGGCCTGCTCGTTGCGGCCCTGGAGGTACGGCATGTGCTCGCCGCCCGTCTCCAGCAGCGCCTGGCCGATGCCCGCGACGTTGCCGTGCCCGAAGATGCCCCAGCAGGCGCCGATGAGCCGGTGCCGCCGCCCGTCCCGTTCGGTGTACTGCCGGGACAGGAACTCCATCAGGGCCTGGGCGACAGTGAGCCGCCGGGTGGCAGGGGTGGCAGTCCTGGCAGGCATGGCAGGCGTACCGCTCATCGGGCTCCTCCGGCGGGTGCTTCGTACAACGGCAGTCGCGGGTCGACGGGTTGTTCCGGCCAGGTGGAGCGGATCCACGCGTGGTCGGGGTGGTCGCAGATGAGCCATGCCCGTTCGGCGCCGGGGCCGGCCATGACGTTGAGGTAGTAGAGGGTGTGGCCGGGGGCGGCGATGGACGGGCCGTGCCAGCCGTCGGGGATGAGGACGGCGTCGCCGCCGCGGACCTCGGCGAGGACGTCGCTGCCGCCGCTCCTGGCGGGCGAGACCCGCTGGTAGCCGACGCCTTGCGCGCCGTGGGCCGGTTCGATGTCGAAGTAGTAGATCTCCTCCAGCTCCGACTCCTCGCCGGGGCGGCACTCGTCGTGCTTGTGCGGCGGGTAGGAGGACCAGTTCCCGCCGGGGGTCAGCACCTCGACGGCAATGAGCCGGTCGGCCTCGAACACCCCGGCGGCGGCGAAGTTGTTGACCTGCCGCGAGCAGTTCCCGCTGCCGCGCAGCTCGACCGGGACGGCGGAGGCCGGCCCGTAGCGGGCGGGCAGGCGGCGCTCGCAGCGCGCGCCGGTGAGCGCGAACCGGCCGCCGGCGCGCGAGGCGATGGAGACCTGTGTGTCGCGCGGCACGTACGCGAAGTCCGTGACGCCCGCGAAGACATTCTCGCGGCCGTCCAGTTGGAAGGCCAGGTCCTCGGTGGCCACCGTACAGCCGCCGGACAGCGGCAGCACGATCCACTCGCTGTCCTCGGTGGAGAAGGTGTGCCAGCCGCCCGGTGGCAGCTCCAGGACGCGCAGGGAGGAGTAGCCCCAGCCCGCCTTCCTGGGGGTGATGTCCACGGCGTACGGGCCCTCGGCCGCGCTGCCGGCCGGGAGGTGGAAGCCGGAGGTGGGTGCGGTCATGGTCCAAGTCTCCTGGAGGGTGCGGGGGTTGGTCACAGCAGCCCCACGGCCGTGTCGACGGCCGCGGCCACGTCGCCGTCGGCCGGGTAGAGCAGGGAGCGGCCGACGACCAGGCCCTGGACGGTCGGCAGTCGCAGCGCCTTGCGCCACTTCTCGTACGCCCCCTCCTGGTCCCGCCCCACCTCACCGCCCAGCAGGACGGCGGGGAGGGTGGAGGCCGCCATGACGCCGGCCATCTCGTCGGGGTCCTCGGTCACGGGGACCTTCAGCCAGGTGTATGCGGAGGTGCCGCCGAGGCCGGAGGCGATGGCGATGGACTTGGTGACGGCCTCGGCACCGAGGTCGTTGCGCACCCGCCCGGCGATCCGCCGGGAGATGAACGGTTCGACGAAGATTGGCAGTTGTCTGGCAGCCATGTCATCGATGGCACGGGCCGTGGACAGGAGGGTGGCGAGCGAGCCTGGGTCCTCGTAGTCGATACGCAGCAGCAGCTTGCCCGCGTCGAAGCGGAGCCGCTCAAGGTCCTCCGGGCGGTGTCCGGTGAACCGGTCGTCCATCTCGAAGGCGGATCCGGCGAGTCCGCCGCGGTTCATGGAGCCGATGACGACCTTGCCGTCGAGGGCGCCGAGCAGCAGCAGGTCGTCCAGGATGTCCGCGGTGGCCAGGACGCCGTCCACGCCGGGCCTGGAGAGCGCGAGGACCAGCCGCTCCAGCAGGTCGACGCGGTTGGCCATGGCCAGGCCGCGGTTCCCGACGGCGAGGGCGCCCCGCGCGGGGTGGTCGGCCGCGATGATCATCAGTCGGCCGCTGTCGCCGATCAGGGGGCGGCGCACCCGGCGGGTGGCGGCCTCCCCGACGGCCTCGGGGTGCCGGGTCCGCACCTTCACGATGTCGGAGATCCGGATGGTCACGGGGACCCCTTCCTTGGTCTCACGATCCCGGCGCACCACGCGCGCGTGCACCCGGGGCCGGTCTTCAGGAGCGGGCGAGCAGGTCTTCGACCTCCGCCCGGGTGGGCATCGCGGAGGAGCAGGCGAGGCGGGAGGCGACGATGGCGCCGGCCGCGTTGGCGTACCGCATGGTCCGCTTCAGCTCCCACCCGGCGAGCAGCCCGTGGCACAGGGCTCCGCCGAACGCGTCGCCCGCGCCTAGGCCGTTGACGACGTCGACGGGTACGGGCGGGACCTCCGCGGTGGTGCCGTCGCGGTGCACGGCGAGCACGCCTTTGGGGCCCTGCTTGACGACGGCCAGCTCCACGCCCGCGTGGAGCAGGGCTCGGGCGGCGGCGTGCGGTTCGCGCTCGCCGGTGGCCACCGCGCACTCCTCCAGGTTCCCGACGGCGACGGTGGCGTGCGTCAGGGCCTCGGCGTAGTGGGGGCGGGCGCGGTCCTCGGGGTCCTGGCCGCCTGCACCACCCCAGAACATGGGCCGCCAGTCCAGGTCGAAGACCGTGGTGCCCGCCTTGGCGCGGGCCGCGAGGGCGGCCAGGGTCGCCGACCGGCTCGGCTCCTCGCACAGCCCGGTGCCGGTCATCCAGAACACCCTGGCGGCGCGGACGGCGTCCAGGTCGAGTTCGTCCGCCGCGATCTCCAGATCCGGCGCCTTGGGCTCCCGGTAGAAGTAGAGGGGGAAGTCGTCGGGCGGGAAGATCTCGCAGAAAGTGACGGGCGTCGGGTGGCGGCCCGCGGGAGCCACCCAGCGGTCGTCCACGCCGAAGCCGCGCAGTGCCTGGTGGATGTAGGTGCCGAACGGGTCGTCGCCGGTGCGGCTGACCACGGCGGTACGGCGGCCGAGCCGGGCGGCGGCCACGGCGACGTTGGTGGCCGAGCCGCCGAGGAACTTCCCGAAGGTCTCCACCTGGGGCAGCGGTACGCCGGTCTGCAGCGGGTAGATGTCCACGCCGATGCGGCCCATGGTGATCAGGTCGAACGGCTCGTCGGTCTCGTCAGGCGCCATGGTCACAGGTCTAGTCGCGACCGTCGCACACTGTCAATGGATTGTCCGGACATACGGACCTGACGCCGGAGGCGGCTCCCGCTCCGGCCCGGTGTTGACGTTAAGTCCTTATGTCAGGACGAAGTCTTGACAGGCGTCAACCCGCGATGGAGGCTACGCGGCATGACAGACAGCCAGCCCCTGTCCGCTGCGCCCCCCGCCACCCGGCCACCCGCGCTCGACCGGATCCGGGTCGGCTCCGCGCCCGACTCCTGGGGCGTGTGGTTCCCCGACGACCCGCTGCAAGTCCCCTGGCAGCGCTTCCTCGACGAGGTCGCCGAAGCCGGCTACCCGTGGATCGAGCTGGGCCCGTACGGCTACCTCCCGACCGATCCGGGCCGGCTGGCGCAGGAGACCGGCAGCCGCGGCCTGAAGGTCTCGGCGGGCACCGTCTTCACCGCGCTGCACCGCGGCCCGGCGGTCTGGGACGAGACCTGGGCACACGTCTCCCAGGTGGCCGAGCTGACGCGGGCCATGGGCGCCCGCCACCTCGTGGTCATCCCGTCGTTCTGGCGCGACGACAAGACCGCGGAGCTGATCGAGAACCCGGAGCTGACGGCCGGCCAGTGGCGCGACCTGGCGGCCGGGATGGAACGCCTGGGTCGCGAGGTCCGCGAGCGGTACGGGCTGGACATCGTCGTGCACCCGCACGCCGACACCCACATCGACGGCGAGGAGAACGTCGCCCGCTTCCTCGACGCGACCGACGCCGACGTGGTCAACCTGTGCCTGGACACCGGCCATTACGCGTACTGCGGCGGCGACAACGTCAAGCTGATCGAGACCTACGGGGAGCGGATCGGCTATCTGCACCTCAAGCAGGTGGACCCGGAGATCCTGGCCGAAGTGGTACGCGACGGGATGCCGTTCGGGCCGGCCGTGCGCCGCGGCGTGATGTGCGAGCCGCCGGACGGGGTGCCCGCCCTGGAGCCCGTGCTGGAGGCGGCGCAGGGACTGGGGGTCGAGCTGTTCGCGATCGTCGAGCAGGACATGTACCCGTGCCCGCCGGACCAGCCGCTGCCGATCGCCCGGCGCACCCGCCGCTTCCTGCGCGGCTGCGGCGCGTAGCCCGGGCCGGACTCCCCC
>NZ_LIQY01000368.1 GCF_001418495.1 Streptomyces pathocidini
CTCGGTGGACGGGAGCCTACCCGTCACCGAGCGCAGTCATCCGCCCACGATGACGCACTACCGGGGCGCGCAAGAAGCTCACCGGCGCGCGGGCGGCGGGAGTTCGCGGCTGCCGCCGGCTCCCGCCGCCCGCGCGGACGGCAACTCCCCTACGGCTACGGCTGCTCGCCGCCCTCCCGCTGCTTGGACTGGTCGCCGTCCACCGAGCCGAGCGGCGGGCGGTCGCCGAGCTCGGTGGCCGCGGGGGGCTCGACCAGCCAGTCCGGGTTGGCCTGCCGCTCCCACCACTTCCAGACCGCCATCGCGCCGCCCGCCACCATGCCGAGCACCAGGACGCGCTTGGCCACGTGGCCGCACTGGGTCCGGCGGCGGCGCCTGCGCGCGAGCCGCTCGATGTCCCGGGCGGTCACCGGGTTGCGCAGCGCGGCGAACGCGGCGGTGCCGCGCTGCAGCGCCTCGTCGCGTACGGGCTCGGCGGCGGCGACCGCCTGGCCGAACCGGGGCGCGGTGTAGTCGGCGGCCTGCTGCGCGGCGACGCGGGCGCGGCGGGCGGCGCGGACCGCGGCCGCGTCCACCTTCGGCGGCAGCGCCAGACGGGCCTGCTGGTAGCCCTGGCGCAGCCGCGGCTGAAGGTGGGCGTCGTACTGGACCAGGGCGGTGTCACGGGCCTGCTGGGCGGCCTGGGACACCACGGGTGCCAACCGCACGCGGGCCTCGTTCGCGTAGTACGAGGCCTGGTCCTTGGCCGTGCCGGCGTACGGCGCCACCACCTCCGCGGCGTGCAGCACGCTGTCCTTCGCGGTGCCGGTCGCGGCGCGCACGCTGTTGATGCGGGTCACGGAATCCTCCTCCTCGGTGGCGTACTTTTTCGCCTTTCCACCCGAAAAGAGATCATGCCCGCAGGGCGCCGGTCCGGCATGCGCGGAGGGGCATCCGGGTCAAGCCGCCCACCGCCGCAGGCGCCTGGACGGTCGGTCGGCTACTCGTCGCGATGCCGTCCGTGCGAGGATCTGGGGACGTCAGTGAGAACTACGGAAGGCAGATCGTGGCTGAGCAGCTCTTCGCCACCCTGAAGACCAACCAAGGCGACATCGAGGTCCGGCTGCTGCCGAACCACGCGCCCAAGACGGTCAAGAACTTCGTCGAGCTCGCCGAGGGCACTCGCGAGTGGACGCACCCGGCGACCGGCAAGAAGTCCCAGGACAGGCTCTACGACGGCACGGTCTTCCACCGCGTGATCAGCGGCTTCATGATCCAGGGCGGCGACCCGCTGGGCAACGGCACCGGCGGCCCGGGTTACGAGTTCGGCGACGAGTTCCACCCGGACCTGTCCTTCAGCAAGCCGTACCTGCTCGCCATGGCCAACGCCGGCCCGGGCACCAACGGCTCGCAGTTCTTCGTCACCGTCGCGCCGACCGCCTGGCTGACCGGCAAGCACACGATCTTCGGCGAGGTCACGGACCCGAAGAGCCAGCAGGTCGTGGACGCGATCGCGGCCGCCCAGACCAACCCGCGCACCGACCGTCCGCTCAAGGACGTCGTGATCGAGTCGGTCGCCGTGGAGACCCGCGAGGGCTGACCCGGAAAACCGGGAACCTTCCCGCCCCGCCCGTCGTATGAACGGGCGGGGCGGTGTATTGCGCGTGCCTCAGGCGGACGACGGAGGACGAGACCGATGGACCAGGCGCCAGGAAGCCCGCAGACACCCGCGGCCGGGAACGGCACGCCGGGCTGCTACCGCCACCCCGACCGTGCGACGGGCATCAGCTGCGTCCGCTGCGAACGGCCCATCTGCCCGGAGTGCATGGTCAGCGCCGCGGTCGGCTTCCAGTGCCCGGACTGCGTGCGCGGCGGTTCCGGCTCGGCCCGTACGCCGCACGCGTCGGCGCCGCGGACCATCGCGGGCGGGACGATCGCCCGCGATCCGAGCCTGGTCACGAAGATCCTGATCGGGATCAACCTCGCGATCTGGCTCACCGCGCTGGCGGCCGGCAGGCCTCTCGTGGACGCCCTTGACCTCGTCGGCCAGGCGTTCGACCCCGCCACGGGCGAGCTGGTGGGCGTCGCCCAGGGGGAGTGGTACCGGCTGCTGACCGCGATGTTCCTGCAGGAGCAGGTGCTGCACATCGCGTTCAACATGCTGTCGCTGTGGTGGCTCGGCCCGGCGCTGGAGTCCGCCCTCGGGAGGGTGCGCTTCATAGCCCTCTACCTGCTCTCGGGCCTGGGCGGCAGCGCGCTGTCGTATCTCCTCGCGGCCCAGAACCAGCCCTCGCTCGGCGCCTCCGGCGCGGTCTTCGGGCTGCTGGGCGCGACGGCGGTGCTGATGCGGCGGATGAACGCCGACATGCGCCCCGTCGTCATCCTGCTGGTGCTCAACCTGATCATCACCTTCGGCTGGTCCAACATCGCCTGGCAGGCGCATGTCGGAGGCCTGGTGGTGGGCGCGGCCGTGGCGTACGGGATGGTGCACGCGCCGCGCGAGCGCCGTGCCCTCGTCCAGCGCGCGACCTGCCTGGCCGTGCTGCTGGCGATCGTCGCCGTGGTGTGGGTAAGGACGCTCCAGCTCACCGGCTGAGGGCCTGGAAAGGTGCGGCGACCATATTTGTCCACAGCAGGTGGCCGATCTTGTGCACGCCGCGCTCAAAAGATCTTCGCTCGGGGCTGACCTGCGGTTTCCTGGGGTAACCAGGAGTTGTTCGAGGGGTTTAGAACGCTCCACCAGTCACACCGGCGTCAACCTTCGATGAGTTATCCACAGATCTTCTGATTCTTTTCCCCATGTGGACAGGGCTGTGGATAACTCTGGGGGCAACCTTGGGGCAAAGGCTCCGGGAAGCGGCCGCTCAGGCCGCTCGGGCCTCGCTGCCGCCCCGCTACTTCCACTGCGTGGAGACGACGAACCCGGCCGCGATGAAGCCGAAGCCCACGACGATGTTCCAGTTGCCCCAGTTCTCGATCGGCATCGAGCCCGCGGTCACGTAGTAGACGACGATCCAGGCGAGACCGAGCAGGAACATGGCCAGCATCAGCGGCGCCACCCAGCGGCGCCCGCCCAGGTTGATGCTGGTCGTGGCCGACTTGGCCTGCGGGGGCGTGAAGTCGGCCTTCTTGCGGATACGTGACTTCGGCACGAGGGGTTCTCCTGTCGATGCGCTGCGTTACCGCGCAGTGGTCCTGACGGTCTCTCGCCGGGGTGGGGAGCTACGGGGGAGCGTTGCCTCCCCGGGCGTCCGTTAGCGTAGTGCTTCCGCGGCTTCGAAGGAGATAAGGGTACGGTGAGCAATCCAGCGGACGCCCCCGCCGACCGGCCCTCCCGGCCCCAGGGACAGCCCCAAGGGCCCTCCTGGCTCCGCCGGTTCCGCCCGGTGCGGCTGCTGACCGCCGCGATCTTCGCACTCGCCGGGCTGATCTTCTGGACGAGTTTCAACACCGCCCAGGGCACCAACCTCCGCACCGACGACTCGATGCTCAAGCTCTCGGACCTCATCCGGGAGCGCAGCCGCAAGAACGCCGGGCTCGACGACGACGCCGCGGCCGCGCGCGCCGAGGTCGACCGGCTCGCCCAGCGCGACAACGGCTCCACCGCCGCCGAGGACCGCAAGCTGAAGGCCCTGGAGAACGCGGCCGGCACCACCCGGCTCAAGGGCCAGGGTGTGACCGTCACGCTCACCGACGCCCCGCCGGGCGCCACCGCCCGCATCCCCGGCGTCCCCGAGCCGCAACCCAACGACCTGGTCATCCACCAGCAGGATCTCCAGGCCGTGGTCAACGCGCTGTGGCAGGGCGGCGCCGAGGGCATCCGGGTCATGGACCAGCGGCTCATCTCCACCAGCGCGGTCCGCTGCGTCGGCAACACCCTGATCCTCCAGGGCCGGGTCTACTCCCCGCCCTACAAGGTCACCGCCGTAGGCGACACCGACCGCCTCCAGCAGGCGCTCGCCGAGTCCCCCACGATCCAGAACTACATGAGCTACGTGGAGGCGTACGGCCTCGGCTGGAAAGTGGACCCGCACGAGGCGGTGACTCTTCCCGGCTACTCCGGCACAGTGGACCTCCACTACGCCAAGCCCAAGGAGTAGCAGCGGGAGCGGCCCGTGGATCCGGTGCGACTGATCGTCAGGACCTTCAGCGAGATCTGCGTCACCGTCGGCACCGTGATCGTGCTGTTCGTCACCTATGTGCTGTTCTGGACCGGCGTACGGGCCGACAGCGCCATGGACGGCGAGCTGGACCGGCTCCAGCAGCGCTGGTCCACCGGCCCGGTGGCAGACCCCAAATCGACTGCGGAGCCCGGGCCGCGGGCCGAACGGCCGAAGCCGCCCGCGCCCGAGCCGTACGAGGACGGGAAGCCCTTCGCCGTCATGTACATCCCGCGCTTCGGCGAGGGCTGGGCCAAGCCCGTCCTGGAGGGCACGGCCACCGGCACCCTCAAGAAGGGCCTGGGCCACTACTCCGCCACCGCCCGCCTCGGCGGCTCCGGCAACTTCGCGGTCGCGGGCCACCGCCGCACCTACGGCGACCCGTTCAAGGACTTCCCGAAGCTGCGGTCCGGCGACGCGGTGGTTCTCAACGACGGGCGGACCTGGTTCACGTACCGGATCGACCGCAGGCCGTACCGGACGCTGCCGGCCGATGTCGGGGTCCTGGACCCGGTCCCGGAGAAGGCCGGCTACCAGGGGCCCGGCCGCTATCTGACCCTCACGACCTGCGAGCCCGAGTGGGGCCACAGCCACCGGCTGATCGCCTGGGCGCACCTGGACGCCACCCGCCCCGTCGAGCACGGCAAGCCGGGCGCTTTGCACAGGTGACCCACACCGGACCCCCTCAAACCCGTAGGCTTGTCCTGCAATCGACACGTCATCGGCAAGTAGGGACGGCATGTACGGCTGGATCTGGCGGCATCTGCCGGGGAACGCGTGGGTGCGGGCGCTCATCTCGCTGCTGCTCGTGCTGGCGATCGTCTACGTGCTCTTCCAGTACGTCTTCCCATGGGCCGAGCCACTGCTGCCGTTCAACGACGTGACGGTCGACAACGGAAGCGGGGCAGCCCGATGAGCACCGCACGCATCCTCGTCGTGGACAACTACGACAGTTTTGTCTTCAACCTCGTCCAGTACCTCTACCAGCTGGGTGCCGAGTGCGAGGTCCGGCGCAACGACGAGGTCGAGCTCACGCACGCCCAGGACGGTTTCGACGGCGTGCTGCTCTCCCCGGGGCCCGGAGCTCCCGAGCAGGCCGGGGTGTGCGTCGACATGGTGCGCCACTGCGCGGGAACCGGGGTCCCGGTCTTCGGCGTCTGCCTGGGCATGCAGTCGATGGCCGTCGCGTACGGCGGAGTCGTGGACCGGGCGCCCGAGCTGCTGCACGGCAAGACCTCCCTGGTGACGCACGCGGGCGTGGGCGTCTTCGAGGGCCTGCCCTCCCCCTTCACTGCGACCCGCTATCACTCGCTCGCCCTCGAACGGGCCACCGTTCCGGATGAGTTGGAGATCACCGCCTGGACCGGGAACGGCATCGCGATGGGCCTGCGCCACCGCGATCTGCCGGTCGAGGGCGTGCAGTTCCACCCCGAGTCGGTGCTCACGGAGTGGGGCCACCGGATGCTGGCCAACTGGCTGACGGCGTGCGGGGACACCGGCGCGGTGGAACGGTCGGTGGGGCTCGCGCCGGTGGTCGGCAAGGTCGGCGCGTGACCGCACTCCGCCCCGAGCGGGACACCACCTCGCCGTACGGAGATCCGTACGGCGGGGCGGACGCGTTCGAGGCGGCGGTGGGGCGGCTGGACGACCCGCTGAACGACCCCCTCCCCGGGCAGGAGCCGGCC
>NZ_LIQY01000369.1 GCF_001418495.1 Streptomyces pathocidini
GGTCATGGGGACGGGCCGGTACGGCGTCGCCCTGCGGCGGGCCGCCCTGCGTGCGCAGGGTCCGGCTGCCGGCCTCGATGACGGCGAGGTCGGGGTCCCTGTCGGTCTCCGCCTCGACGATCTCGTCGAAGGGGTCGGGGGGCTCGGGGCCGTCGTTCTGGGGGAGGTCGCTCACCTGGCCCAGTGTACGGAGCCGTGACGCTTGCGCTGTGCCCCCGGTGGGCTACCGGCGCGATGCGGTGTGGGCCCGGCGGACTCAGCCGTGCTCGCCCGCCGCCCGGCGAGTGGTTTCCGTGAGTTCGACACCGCCGGACTCTCCGTCGCGGGGGTTCTCGCCGTCGCGAGAGTTCTCGCCGTCGCGGCGGGAACGAAAATGCCCCGCCCCACCGAGCGGCCCGGGAACGGCCGGGGCCGGCTCCCGGCAACGGCCGGGGTCGCTCCCCAGGAACGGTCGGGGTCGGCTTGGGCCCGCAAGCCCAAGCCGACCCCCGGCGATCACCTAGGCCTGCGGCAGAGCACTCAGCTGGGCCGAGATGCGTTCGATGTCGGACCCGGCCGACGCCTGGCGGGCGCGGATCTTTTCCACGACCTGGTCCGGGGCCTTGGCGAGGAACGCCTCGTTGCCGAGCTTCGCCGTGGTCTGGGCCAGCTCCTTCTCGGCCGCGGCCAGATCCTTGGCCAGGCGCTTGCGTTCGGCCTCGACGTCGATCGCGCCCGACAGGTCGAGGGCGACCGTCGCGCCCGCGACCGGGAGGGTGGCGGTGGCGGTGAAGCCCTCGCCCTCCGGCTGGAGGCGCAGCAGCTGGCGGATGGCGTCCTCGTGCGCGGCCAGGGCCGTGCCGCCGAGTTCGAGGCGGGCGGGGACCTTCTGGCCGGGCTGGAGGCCCTGGTCGGCGCGGAACCGGCGGACCTCGGTGACTACCTGCTGGAGCGTCTCGATCTCCCGCTCGGCCGCCGGGTCGCGGAAGGCGCTGTCGGCCGGCCAGTCGGCGATGACGACGGACTCCTGGCCGGTGAGCGCGGTCCACAGCTGCTCGGTGACGAACGGGACCAGCGGATGCAGCAGCCGCAGGGTGACGTCCAGGACCTCGCCGAGGACGCGCCGCGAGGCGTCGGCCGCGGGGCCGCCCTTGGCGAAGGTGGTCTTGGACAGCTCGACGTACCAGTCGAAGACCTCGTCCCACGCGAAGTGGAAGAGGGTGTCCGACAACTTGGCGAACTGGTAGTCGTCGTAGTACGCGTCGACCTCGGCGACCACGCTGTTCAGCCGGGACAGGATCCAGCGGTCCGCCGCCGACAGGCGCTCGGCGTCCGGGAGTTCGCCCTCGACCGTCGCGCCGTTCATCAGCGCGAAGCGGGTGGCGTTCCAGATCTTGTTGGCGAAGTTGCGGGACGCCTGGACCCAGTCCTCGCCGATCGGGACGTCCACTCCGGGGTGGGCACCGCGGGCGAGGGTGAAGCGGACGGCGTCGGACCCGTAAGTGTCCATCCAGTCCAGCGGGTTGACCGCGTTGCCGAAGGACTTCGACATCTTCTTGCCGAACTGGTCGCGGACCATGCCGTGCAGGGCGACGGTGTGGAACGGCGGGGTGCCGTCCATCGCGTAGAGGCCGAACATCATCATCCGGGCGACCCAGAAGAAGAGGATGTCGTAGCCGGTGACCAGGACCGAGTTGGGGTAGAACTTCGCGAGGCTGTCGGTCCGCTCGGGCCAGCCGAGGGTGGAGAACGGCCACAGGCCGGAGGAGAACCAGGTGTCCAGGACGTCGCTGTCCTGCCGCCAGCCCTCGCCGCTCGGCGGCTCGTCGTCGGGGCCGACGCAGACGACCTCGCCGTTCGGCCCGTACCAGACGGGGATGCGGTGGCCCCACCACAGCTGGCGCGAGATGCACCAGTCGTGGAGGTTGTCGACCCAGTCGAAGTAGCGCTTCGACATGTCCTCGGGGTGGATCTTCACCCGGCCGTCGCGGACCGCGTCGCCCGCGGCCTGCGCGAGCGGGCCGACCTTGACCCACCACTGCATCGACAGACGCGGCTCGAGGGTGGTCTTGCAGCGCGAGCAGTGGCCGACCGAGTGCGTGTACGGGCGCTTCTCGGCGACGATGCGGCCCTCGGCGCGCAGTGCGGCGACGATGGTGGAGCGGGCCTCCAGCCGGTCCAGGCCCTGGAAGGGGCCGTGGACGGTGATGACCGCGTGCTCGTCCATGACGGCGAGGTTCGGCAGGCCGTGGCGCCGGCCGATCTCGAAGTCGTTGGGGTCGTGGGCGGGGGTGACCTTGACGGCGCCGGTGCCGAACCCGGGGTCGACGTGCTCGTCGGCGACGACCGGGATGCGGCGTCCGGTGAGCGGCAGCTCGATCTCGGTGCCGACGAGGTGCCGGTAGCGCTCGTCGTCGGGGTGGACGGCGACGGCGGTGTCGCCGAGCATCGTCTCGGCGCGGGTCGTCGCGACGACGATGGCGTTCTCGCCCTCGCCGTAGCGGATGGAGATCAGCTCGCCCTCGTCGTCCTGGTACTCCGCCTCGATGTCGGAGATGGCGGTCAGGCAGCGCGGGCACCAGTTGATGATGCGCTCGGCGCGGTAGATCAACTCGTCGTCGTAGAGCCGCTTGAAGATGGTCTGGACGGCCTTGGACAGGCCCTCGTCCATGGTGAAGCGCTCGCGCGACCAGGCGACGCCGTCGCCGAGCCGCTTCATCTGGCCGGAGATCTGGCCGCCGGACTCGGCCTTCCACTTCCAGACGCGGTCGACGAACGCCTCGCGGCCCAGGTCGTGGCGGGACTTGCCCTCCTTGGCCAGCTCCCGCTCGACGACGTTCTGCGTCGCGATGCCCGCGTGGTCCATGCCGGGCTGCCACAGCGTCTCGTAACCCTGCATCCGCTTGCGGCGGGTGAGGGCGTCGATCAGCGTGTGCTCGAAGGCGTGGCCGAGGTGGAGGGAGCCCGTGACGTTGGGCGGCGGGATGACGATCGTGTACGGCTCCTTGCCGCCGGCCTCGTCAGCCTCGAAGTAACCGCGCTCTACCCAACGCTCGTACAGCTGCCCTTCCACCTCGGCCGGGGCGTACTGGGTCGGCAGGTCTTCGGGGCGGGCGCTGCTGGCCCCGTCCTGGGGGCGCTGGGTGTTGTCGGTCACGACGGTCAGTGTACGGGCCGGGTGAGGGCCGTCACGAACCAGTTGCCGCCCCGGGGTGAGGAGGGCGCGGGACGTCCGGAAGGATGGGCCCAACTGGCTTGCAGGACGAGGGGATGCCATGAGTTACGACAAGCCCGGGCCGTACGGCGACCGGCCTCAGCAGCCGGGCGGCTTCGGCCCTCCGCCGCCGCAGCAGCCGCGACCGCCGCAGGGGCAACCGGGCGCGTACGGCCCCCCGCCGCCGCAGCCGGGCCCGTACGGTCAGCCCACCGTGTCCCCTCCCCCGCAGCAGCCCCAGGGGCAGCCCGGTTACGGCTGTCCGCGGCAGGGCTACGGCGATCCGCAGGGCCAGGGCGGGCCCCAGCAGCCGGGCCCGTACGGCGAACCAGCGCGCGCACCAGACGGCCGGGGCGACGGAGAGGGCGAGGGCGACGACGGCCGGGGCCGCGGAGGGCGCGGAGGCCGGCCAGGGCTCGAAGTCCGCCGCTGCCGGGGCCTCGACGGCCTCCTTGAGGAGCGCGTCGCCGAACAGGAGGTAGCCGATCAGCCAGCAGGTCCACAGGCCCGCGCCGCGGGCGCCGCCGCCGCGCAGGCTGAGCGGGCCGCGCCGCAGGCACAGGCGGAGCGCCAGCGCGACGGCCAGAGCGCCCGCGAGGCCGATGCCCAGCCGTACGGCCCGCTCGGACTGGGCCGCCAGCTCGACGCCGACGGCGGCGGCCGCGCAGGCGGCGCCGGGCAGCAGGTCCAACACCCGCCGCGCGCCCGGCTCGTGCGGGACGGCGGGCTCCCGGCCCACGCGTGCGTGGGGCTCGACTCGCGGCACACGCGCGTAGAGCTCCTCCGCGAGGGAGAGCACGTCGCGGTGGCGGAACCGGGCGGCGGTACGGTCCGTGACGCCGTGCGCCTCCAGGCCGGCGGCGATCTCCAGCGGGTCGACGGCCCGTTCGCACAGCTCCCGGTGCTGGTAGATCAGCCGCCGCACGGGGTCGGCGGGCCCGCGCCGCACCGCGGGCCGCGGCTGCTCGCCCGCCGTGGGAGCGCTCTCGGAACGGCCGGACTGCCGCCCGGCACGCTTGCCGGGCGCCCCATCCGGCACCGCCGCCCCATCCGGCACGGCCTGCTCATCGCCCTCGCCGGGCTGCGCG